>WGDQ01000753.1 GCA_015493185.1 Planctomycetaceae bacterium | reverse complement strand
GCATCGCCGCGGTCGTTCCCAACGATTGAGAACAGCGTGCCATCGGCAGCCGGCAGCAACAACGGTTCTCGCAGAACGGAATGCGTTCGAGCGATTGATCCCCAGTATAGGCCGTCTGCCGGCGGCCATTCAATGGGCCGGGCCTTGCGGGCAACAGGGCCTGACGAAGCCGAGAAACCGGCTGCGGCGAGCGGGTAATTGCGCAACGGCTCGTAGCCGAAGTCGAGGCAAGCCGAGACCAGCCCGGCCGGCGACTGTTGTGCTCTCGTGCGATCAGGCGACGTTCGACGCACGCGACGCCTTGCGATGTTTTTTGCGGCCATGTTGGGTGTTTGCCGCAGATTGGATGGCGACGGTCGCTGCATCAGACGCCGCGGTTTCGCGGGCGTCGACGTCGGCACCCGGCAACCAACGGTCGACCACGCGGCGAACCAGCCACGAGGGAACAAAGGCCAGATTGCCGACGAGCATGATCGTGCCGAACGTGATCATGCCCAAACCGAGCGCAATACCCACATGCAGCGGTACGGCCACTGCCAGCACCAGGGGCCGCGTACGACGAGGCCACACGAGGGCGGAGTACGAGATTTCCCAAGCCACCGTGACATGAGTCATGAGATTCACCAGGATCGGGTGCGCGGCCAACCACGTGAGGTCCAACGACTGATATTCGAGGTTTGCCACAGCCCCCCACATTGCGGTGCCATCCCACCAGGCCGGACCTTGCAGCTTCGACAACCCGGCGAACAGATAAATGACGCACATATGCACCTGAATCAACCGCAGCGCCACGTTGGCGCCCGTCGAGGGTCGCGGCAGCCCCAGCGGCCGCCCTTGCCGCCAACGCGCGATGAGCCGGTCGACCGAGTAGGCCGCGCCCGCCGGACCGATCATCAGGTACATGGCGAGCAGTGCGTTGAGCTGGTCGAGCCCGAACAGCGCCCCCTGCACGCGATTGGCATAGGCCACCGTGATGAGCCAAGCCAGAATGGAAACGACCCGCGTGAACAGGCCGAGGGTCAACATGGCAAAAACACCCAGCGCAGCAAGGTGGGCCGTCCACAAGAGCGTGGGCTTATCGCTGAGCCACCACAGGTAGCTCCAAGCGTAGTGCTGCTGGTTGTCGTAAAAGCCGGTCACGGCCGCATGGTCGAGCCACGGCTTGCTCCCGAAAAACGCTTCGAGGTCGAGCGCCCACACCAGATGGGTGTAGAAGAGCATCGCGCCGGCGAAGATGCGAATCAGCCCCAACGTGGCCGGGTCGGTGGGCGTAAACCAGAATCGCTGCCAGCCGCGCACCGTGCTTACAGCCAGATCGCGAAAGTAGTCGATGATCAGCTTCACAGTTCTTCTCCTGGATAAACGCCCAGCAGATATTCTTCGTACAACTGCGGATCGTCGAGCTTCATGCCTTGCAGCACCTGCTCGGGAAACGGCAGCAAATGGCGTCGCAAATAGAGCGTGACGCGGGTGCCGTGGTACGTGGCAAGCAGGTGCTCGGCATACGAGCGCTTGTATTGCTCGATCCATGGCACTTGGGCGTCGGGCGGCGCGCTGCCCAAACGTTCGCTCAACATGAAATGGCGGTGGTACAGGAGCCGCGGCCAGTTTTCCTCCAGGTTCGGAAACACGCCTTCGCGACGCGAGCCGTCGGGCAGCTCGACCACGTAGCGCACCAGATGGCTAGGTCCCGGCTCGGGAGCGAAGAACTGGTAGCCGTGGTTCAGATAAGCCGCTTCGAGATAGGGTCGGAACAGCTCCCAGGTTCGCTGGCACAACAACGACGACGGCCGCACCGCCGCCGGAGCCACGACCAAGGCCATCACATGAAACAGCAACAACACGCTGGCCACGGCTCGGACCCGTGGCCCCCAGGTGGGCCGTGCTTGTGTTTGGTCGGTGTGCATTTCGATTGGCTCCCTGATGCGTGGTATCGACAGCCGGTTGGCGAACATCCTGCATTATCGGTTTTGCCCAGAGCCAGCAAATAGCCTATGGCAGCCAGGCGGAAGAATCCGCACCAACGACAAAACCCTCGCCCGGACCGCGGGGGTCCAAGCGAGGGTTTCTGGGCGGTATTGTTCAATTCCGTGTCGTTCCGATGCGCTTGAGCCAAAAGGCTCGACCACACCGGCGGCCGGGTTAGCGGGCCGTTTCCGAAGAACTGCGCGCCACCTGTGGCGTATCGAAGTCGACGGAGATCTCCTTGGTTTCTCCCGCGGCCAGCGACACCGAAAGCTCGCGAACTTCGGTCTGGCCATCACGGTCGATTTCGACGCGGACCGGATAGTTGGTCCACTGGCCACGATCGAGCCGCGTGGTGGAAAACTCACGGCGGGTTCCCGTCGAACGGGTTTCCTGGCCGGCGAGCACCACCTTTGCCTCAGCGGGCACGTGCAGGATGAGCTTCGTGACCTTTTTCGAAGGCTCGCTGCGGCGGGCCGTTTGCGGAGCGCCGAAATCGAACGACAAATTCACACCACGTCCGGCCGGCAAACGAACCAGTTTGGTGCGGGCAATCTTCTTGCCATCGCGCACCACCTCGGCACGCAACTCGTACGAATACTTCCGACCCGGCTCCAGATTGCGCGAGATGTAGGTGCGGAACTCGCCCGTGCTGGTGGTGGGCTTGCCGTTGACAAACACCTTGGCATCGGCGGGCAGGCGGACGCTGAGCATCACGCTGCGGCCATCAGGAGCATAACCAGCCTGGGGGCTGTCTTCCTCGGGGGTTTCGGCAGGCGGCTGCGGCGGGTTGTCGCCGTTGCCTTCAGGCTGAGCTTGCGGCTGCTGGTCGAGGTCTTGGACTTCGACACCGTCCTGCGGAGCACCCCCGTAGTGGTAAACGTGCACACCGCCATGCGAACCATACGAACCATGGCTACCACCGCTGGAACCCCACGAGCCGTAGCTGCCGCCACTGGAGCCCCACGAACCGTATGAACCACCGCTGGAGCCCCAGCTACCGTAGCTGCCACCGCTCGAGTAGTGGTAGTGAACGTGATAATAGTGGCGTCGGGCGCGGATGGCTCGCACCAACCGGCGGATCGGGCCACCGCTGGAACCCCACGAACCGTAGCTGCCGCCGCTGGAGCCCCAGCTACCGTAGCTACCCCCGCTCGATCCCCAAGAACCATACGAGCCACCACTAGAGCCGTAACTACCACCACTGGAACCCCACGAACCGTACGAGCCAAACGTGGCCTTAGCTTGCGGGGCGTCGGCAGCGAGCATGGCAGCCCCTACCCCGCTCCAATCACCAAATTGCGGACAGACATCACCATTGCCCATGTACTCCTGAGAAATGCATCGATTAAGGGGTAGCGCGCAAGAAACCGCGCCTTGGCTGAAAACTATCCAACCTTAGCACGCAGTTCAAGCAATTCAGGAAGAAAATACCACTTAGAAAACCTAGGACAAGCAGGAGACATAAGAAAATAGAGGCAACATTGACGCCGCCAGAACGGTCGCTCGCCCAATCCCCAGTTGAAGCAAACAACCGTGCAGACAACAGTTAGCGGCGCGCCGAAATGGCTCATGTATTTTGGGAGCTATCGGTCCGCCTGCGATCGGCGCGGCAGCGGTGGTTTGTCGGGCAAACCACTAGGTCGGGCGGGTGGCGGCCGGGCATAGCAGCTCGTTCGGCGAAGCGTCGCGACGCTTTTTCGTTCGTTTTCACGCACGTCTCGCACCGGCTGCTGACCCGATCACCGCATGCGGCGGCCTTGATATGCGCTGCGACAAGCGGGCATGCGCGTCAGCAACTGGAACGTATCACGGGCAGCCGGGCAAGAAGCACTAAGGGCAAAAGCAGGGCGCGGTCCGCGGGTGATTGGATGAGCGCAGAGGTGTGTGGGAAGCTGCGGCGGCAAGCGAGGCCGCGCGCTTGATGTCAGACCGCTGCGGAACCGCCCTCGCTCAAGAACGATTGATTGACGTAGAATCTGCGGCTCGCATGTTGGAAGTGTCACGCCAGACGGAGCCGATTTTCTTGACCGGTCGTTCGCCCTCTGTTCACCGCAAGCCTTGGCCGCTGGTTCTCGTGAGCCTGAGCCTGATGCTGCTCGGCGTGCTGACGATTGCTCGTGCCGAAGCGCTTGCCGGAGGTGGCCATCGCGTGCCGCGCCAGATGGTTTGGATTGCCGTGTCGCTGGTGGCCATGCTGTTGGCCAGTTGGCCCAACTATCGCATCTTGTGCCGATGGGCGTATGTCATCTATGGCCTGGCGCTGGTGCTATTGGTAGCCGTGTTCTTCTTCCCCGCTGTGCATGGAGCCCATCGCTGGTTGCGTTTCGGGGGTATCGGCATTCAGCCCTCGGAGGTGGCGAAGATCGCTTTTGTGCTGGCATTGGCTCGCTGGTTGATGTATCGCGAGAGCCATCGCCGCTGGCACGGGCTGGCCGCCCCGCTTGTGCTCACGCTGGTTCCGGTGGTGCTGATTCTGCGCGAACCCGATTTGGGTACGGCCATGGTCTTTCTGCCCGTGCTGTTTTGCATGCTGGCAGTGGCCGGGGCACGGGCCGGGCATCTGGGGGCGTTGGCTCTGGTCGGTCTCTTGCTGCTACCGCTGCTCTGGCAGCAGATGAGTCGCGAGCAGCGCTCTCGCGTGACCGCACTGTTTCAGCAAACCGGCCCCGGGGAGCGACCGACCGGCGATCGCTACCACCTGCACCAGTCGAAACAGGTGATGGCCCTGGGAGGCGTCTGGGGCAGTGCGATTTCGGGCGAAGCGGTCGACGACCGGGCCGCTTATCATCTTCCCGAAGCACACACCGACTTTGTGTTCTCGATCATTGTCGAACGATTCGGACTCGTGGGGGCCGGCGTTGTGCTGGCCATGTTCGCGGCGTTGGTTTGGGGCATTTTGCGCGTGGCTTCTGAAACCCGCGAACCCTTCGGGCGTCTGACGGCGGCGGGCGTTGCCTCGCTGTTTGCCGTCGAGGTGCTGATCAACACGGCCATGACGGTAGGACTCACACCGATCACGGGCCTTTCGCTACCACTCATCAGCTATGGCGGCTCGGGCCTGCTGGCACATGCGATGGCCTTGGGTCTGGTGCTCAACGTGGCGCGTCGGCCGGGGTTCGAGATTGCCAGAGAGCCGTTTCGCTTCGCCGCTCCGGCACACGGCAAAAACGTCCGCGAGCACCGGGCGGCCGCAGTTCGTGCGTGACTGGCAATGGACGTGCCCAATCGAAACACGAGGGACGCGACTCGTTTCTGGTCGGAGCATGCGTGCGGCGATTCCTGGCGAACCGGCCGGCTGGAAAACACGCGGCTTTCGTACAGAAGGCCCGGCTGCTTCAGTACAACAAGCCCTGCACGGTCGGCCTACAGGTAAATGTGCAACAACGATCGGCTGATCGCGTTGCCTTCTCGCGCAGTGCAACTACGCGCGCCTGTGGCAGTGAATGCGTGGCTTGCAAGCTTGCAAAGCCGGGGGGCAGTCCCTCTCGCCACGGAAAAAACCGGAATGGCTTGCAGCCGGTTGAAAGCCCCTTCGGGCCGCGGCGGGGGGGCAAAACCTGCCGAACGCGCGGCGGCCAGAGCGGGTGGTGTTTCGCTCCTCGGG
>WGDQ01000752.1 GCA_015493185.1 Planctomycetaceae bacterium | reverse complement strand
TATCGATGATGTTTCGAATCGCGCGGAACGTCGGCTCGGTGCGTCGATTCACTTCTCTGGCTCGCTGCCGGAAGACCCGCAAAATCGCTGGGTCGTGTCAGCCTCCTGCTCTCGGGTTGGGCCCTATGGTTTTTCCGTACTTGGCGCACACGATGTGCGCGTAGGAGAAGAAAGTTATGCAATCGAAGCCCGTGATCGGTCTGAATGCCGACTACCGTGCCGCGCGAAAGGACTCTCCCGCGTTCACTTACATTCAAGCGGGCTACTACGACGCAATTGTCCGCGCTGAAGGCGTGCCGGTGGTGCTACCGCCGGTAGACGATCAGGAAACAATCTCGCGTTATTTGGACATGGTCGATGGCGTGATGCTGATTGGCGGAGCCGATTTGGATTGCCGACGCGATGGTTTCATGCTGCACCCGGCTATGCGGCTGATGGATAGCCGACGCGAAGACTTCGACCGCATGCTGATTCGCACGGTGGCCGAACGCCGGATGCCCGTTTATGGAATCGGGGCCGGCATGCAATTGCTCAACGTATCGCAGGGCGGAAACCTGTCGCTGCACATTCCCGAAGATATGCCCACGGCCCTGCCCCATGCCGATTCGTTGGATGCCAACCATCGTCATGCATTGGAAGTGGTTGACGGAACGTTGATGGAACGGGTGTATGGAGAAGGCGAAATCCGCGTCAACAGTTGCCACCACATGGCAATTGACGAAGTGGCACCGGGGTTCATGGTTTCAGCTCGCTGTCCGGATGGCGTGATCGAGGCGATCGAGAGCACACAGCCCGATTGGTTCGCCATCGGCACGCAGTTCCACCCAGAATCGCATTCGGCCTCGGCGCTCGATCAGCGGATTGTCGAGGAATTCGTGATGGGGGTAGCTCACAGCCAGCCCCGCATGCGATTGGTTGCCTGAGAGCTCCGGACACCGTGACGTGGCACGATTGGCACCGCGCGGAACGAAGCATCGGGCCGCAAGTTGGAAAAGCGACTTTTTTCTGATGCAACAGATGTAACAAGCGACCGTGGGCCGCAGCCGGCGAATTTTTCAGCCGTCGGCTGCGGCCCATGCTCTTTGTCCCCTCGGCACTGTGCGACGTTACGGGGAGCGCGTGATCTTTGTTGGTTCCGCGTTGTAGGGCTGTGATCAGCGTCGCAGTTTGCGCTGCAAATCACGATTGCTCTCTTCGATCGGTGGCAGATCGTGTGGCGACTTGTGGTGCGAATATGCCGGTGCGCGGAGTCGGTTGGAATTTTGCGCCTGCGCGGTCGCAACGCTCCGCGTACGCGCGATGCATCGCAGTGCGTGCCCGTGCAAGCGAAAAGGCCCTTTTCAACGTTGCGCGATGAGACCGTGACTGATCGAACATGCGAGCGGTCCCATTTTGATGGCCGCAGCGACATTTTAGGGGCATCGAGCAACGTTTCGGCGTTCGGGCCGAGGACGCTCGAAAAACGGAGACGCGCAGCGATTTGGCGAAATAAAACCGAGGAAAAAGGCCGGTAGGCGGCGAAGGAACGCCAAGGATCGTCTCGCGCTTTTTTCGGCAAAGTCGATCGTTGCGCACGTTTTTCGGGTTGTCGGTCTTCTGGTCAAAGACACGACAACTTCAGACGACCGATCTATTGCAAAGCGCCTTTCGGCTCAAGATGCCAGCAACCGCAGAAAGGCCCGCATCCAGGCTGGATGTGCCGGCCACGCGGGGGCGCTGACAAGATTACCGTCGACGTGTGCATCGGTCATGGTCGGCGAGGGCTCGATCCAGCGGCCACCGACGGCTTCGATTTCCGGACGAACTGCTGGGTAGGCGGTGCACGAGCGCCCCTCGAGCACACGGGCGGCAGTCAGAATTTGCAGGCCGTGGCAGATGGCCGCCACAGGCTTGTTGGCCTCGAAAAAGTGGCGAACAAGCTCGATCACCTCGGGCAACAGTCGTAGATACTCCGGCGCGCGTCCTCCGGGAATCACCAGCGCATCGTACTGGCTGGGTTGCACCTCGGCAAAGGTCGCTGTGAGCTGGAAGTTGTGGCCGCGCTTCTCGCTGTAAGTCTGTTCGTGGCCAAAATCGTGAATAGCAGTTGCCACGGTATCGCCGGCCCTTTTGCGCGGACAAACGGCGTGGACGTCGTGGCCGCTCATCAAAAGCATCTGAAACGGCACCATGGCCTCGTAGTCTTCAACAAAGTCGCCGACAAGAAGCAAGATTTTCTTTTGCGTGGCCATTGCAGTGTGTTCCATGCTTCGCACTGTGGACCTGCTGGTTCGTCCGGCACTTGCCCCGTATCGGAGGAAGAGCCGTTCAGCGTGCTCAAATCTCTGGTGGCATTCAACATAGCGTTCCGAACCGTGCGAAACAATCAAGCCGTTTCGCGCAACGCCACATAGCAAAATCTTGTTTGCCTTCGGCCAGAGAAACGGGTGACGAAACAAAAAGCGCGAATAACGAGACAACGCGCTCGCAGCGTTTGGTTCGTGTTGGCGTGGTCGGTTGGCTGCGCAGAGCAGAAAGAGCAGAAAAAATGCGGGATCCGCGCAGGGAAAAGTGGCGAGTGTGCGTCGGCTTTGCCGATAAGCAAAACGCTGGCAGATGCAAACGGCCTCGCGTGTTGGTCGGCCAGCTGTTGTGCATGGAGGTGCTAGCAGCCGCGTGCGGATCAACGGATCGGTGTATTTGCAAGGCGCGGCCTAACGTGATCGACCGGTGCACGCGGCACTGTTGGGCATGGGGGCCCAAAGCGGCGGCACTACGGATCGGGCAGATCGAGACTCGGGCTCTTCGCGTACCTGACATCGATCCGCCCAACAGGATGCTCTGGCACCATCATGGAAACAATCTTTTCTTCGACAACCTTTCGGCGGCCTAACAGATCCAGAGGCCGCTTGCGGCGATCGTCGCCTTCGGCGGTGGCGGCACAACGCCGTCATCCTGAACGCAAGAGCACATGGCTTCGCTTCGATACGGCCCATCGGTCGCCGGCGCCTCGTTACACACTATGGACAACGACCCGCGAGCCGGATGCTATCGACTGCGGTGGAGAATGGCGCATCGTGCTGCGGCGCGCCGATGGAACCGTGGCCCTGGCCGTATCAGAAGAAGAGCCGGGTGTGTCGGGCGAACGATTGGCGCTGCTTGCCGTGGTGCGCGGGCTGGAAGCGCTCGAAGAACCTTCTTGCGTGGAAATCGTGACCACGAGTCCCTACGTTCGACGAGGAATCGCTTTCGGCATTCGCCAATGGCGGGCTAACGATTGGAAGTGGGAGTCGTTCGGGCGTTGGGTGCCGGTAAAGCATGCCGACCTTTGGCGTCGGGTCGACCGGGCGATGCAGATCCACCATGTTTTTTGCCGTCGTTGGGTGGTTGCCGATCGAGCCGATGTGGGTGTGCGGGTCAGCAACCCGTGTGGGGCCGAGGAAGCCGAACCGATCGATTTGGCGTTGCCGCTCGGGCGTCGTCGGCTGCCGTTTCAAGGGATGCCCATTCCGCAAACCAGCCGCCGCGTAGGCTAGTGAGCGGCTGGACGAAAGCGCGTGAACACGAGAGAATCGACATAGACGAGACATCTGCGAGCAAGGAGGTTCTGGTGCGAACGCACGTCGGTCTGGAGAAGATCGGTCAGCTTGTCGAAGGCCGCCACGAAAACCCGTTCGAGCTGCTCGGCCCCCACGAGATTTCGCAGCGAGGGCGGCGAATGCTGGCCATTCGTGCCTACTTGCCGCACTCGAAGCAGGCCTGGGTGCTCGACAACGCCCAGCAAGGCCCGCCGCGTCCGATGCGAAAAATCCATCCGGCGGGCGTTTACGAAGCCATATGCCCGCTCGGCTCCAAACAGAGCGCCGCAGCCTATCGGTTGCGCGTTGTTGAGCCCGACGGTCGACAAACCATCATGCACGATCCCTACGCATTTCCATCTTTGCTGGGCGACCTGGATCGCTACCTGCTGAACGAAGGAACGCACTGGCGAAGCTACGAAAAGCTCGGTGCCCATGTACGTACGATCGACGGCGTGCGCGGGGTGAACTTCGCTGTGTGGGCGCCCAATGCTCAGGGCGTGAGCGTGATTGGCGACTTCAACCAGTGGGACGCGCGCCGGCACCCGATGCGGAAACACATTCCGAGCGGCTTTTGGGAGTTGTTCATTCCCGACCTGAAGCCGGGCGCGATTTACAAATACCGCGTTCGTTCAGCCTCTGGTGCGGTCGATAAGGCCGATCCGTATGGGTTTGCCGCTGAGGTGCCTCCGCGCACGGCCTCGATTGTGGCCGACCTCGACACGTACACCTGGGGCGATCAGGCGTGGATGACGGCCCGCGCCGAGCGAAACCACCTGGAAAGCCCCCTGTCGTTCTACGAGGTGCACCTGGGTAGTTGGCGCCGCCCAGACGACGGCCGAACGTGGCTGAACTACAGAGAGCTGGCCCACGCGCTGGTCGATTACGTGAAGGAACTGGGTTACACGCACATCGAGCTGTTGCCGGTGGCCGAACACCCGTTTTCTGGTAGTTGGGGCTATCAACCCGTTGGCCTATTCGCGCCGACGGCTCGCTACGGATCGCCCGACGACTTCATGTATTTTGTCGACCATTGCCATCAAAACGGCATTGGTGTGGTGGTCGACTGGGTGCCGGCCCATTTCCCACGCGACGACCACGGATTGCGTTGCTTCGACGGTACGGCGCTTTACGAGCATGCCGATCCGCGTCAGGGTGAGCATCGCGACTGGGGCACGCTGATCTACAACTATGGCCGCCACGAGGTACGCAACTACTTGGTGTCGAACGCCCTGTTTTGGCTCGACAAATACCATATCGACGGTCTCCGCGTCGATGCCGTGGCGTCGATGCTCTATCTGGACTACAGCCGCAACGATGGTGAATGGATTCCGAACGAATTCGGCGGACGCGAGAACCTGGCGGCCGTCGACTTCATCAAGCAATTCAACGAGCAGGTGCACTTGCAGTATCCCGGCGTCATGACGATTGCCGAAGAATCGACGGCCTGGCCTGGCGTGTCGCGGCCCACGTATTTGGGCGGCCTGGGATTCAGCATGAAATGGAATATGGGCTGGATGAACGACACCCGGGCCTACATGCGGCTCGATCCCATCCATCGCAAGTATCACCACGACGAGCTGACCTTCAGTTTGATTTACGCCTTCCACGAAAACTTCATCTTGCCGCTTTCGCACGATGAAGTGGTGCATGGCAAGGGCTCGATGCTCGATCAAATGCCCGGCGACTTGTGGCAGCGCTTCGCCAATTTGCGGTTGCTGTACAGCTACATGTGGACCCATCCGGGCAAGAAGTTGCTTTTCATGGGCAACGAAATCGGACAGTGGCTCGAGTGGAACTACGATGGCAGCTTGCAGTGGGACTTGCTCCAGTGGGAGTCGCACCGCGGGCTACAGAAACTGGTGGCCGATCTCAACCGTATGTATCGCCGTGAAGCGGCGCTTTACGAATTGGACTTCCACGGCAATGGCTTCGAATGGATCGACTGCCACGACTGGGAGGAAAGCACGCTCAGCTACATCCGTAAAGCGCGCCGGGCCGACGATTTTCTGGTGGTGTGCTGCAACTTCACACCGGTGCCTCGGCCCGATTTCCGCATTGGCGTGCCGCGCGGAGGATGGTACCAAGAGATCTTCAATAGCGACTCGACCTACTACGGCGGCAGCAACGTCGGCAATGGTCCCGGCGCGATGGCCGAAACCCTATCGAGCCATGGCCGTCCCTACTCGCTGAAGATCACGTTGCCACCGCTTGCGGTTTGTGTGTTCAAACCGCAGTAAGCAAGGCAAGTTTGCGGCGCGCGTGCCCCATCGCCGCCTGACGCGCGGCACCGGCCCAGATTTGCTGGTCGCATCGTTGGGCCTCCGATTGCGATGTTGTGGGCGCTACCGATGGTGCAAAGCACTCCCCGGGCCGAACGTCGTTTGTTCGACTCAGCAGGTGGGCGGGGTTCTCAAAAGGTGCCTTGGAAATCGCCTGCCGGCCCGAGATTGTGAGCAGGTGAATCGTATCAAGGAGGGCGAAGCAGGCGAGTCCTCCTCGGACTCTTGGACTGGTCGATACAGACCGACGACGAGCCGGTGGGCTCGCTCTTGATCGAAGTCGGAATTGGATTTTGAAGACACCTTGTCAAGTTTTCGTTACAGGTGCGTCCGGCGCACGCACCCAGTGAACGCCGGCCTCGCGCTTCAGCTCTTCGATCCACTCACGCTGTGCTCGGAAGCGGTCGATGGCCGCCGCTCCCGCAAATCGCTGAAAGCTGTCGACCAG
>WGDQ01000751.1 GCA_015493185.1 Planctomycetaceae bacterium | reverse complement strand
AATTAAATATAGGGATTCGACGTTCGCTTGATGTTCATGGTCACTCTGCAAGACAAAAATACACGTACAACGGAGTTTTTTCAGAAGTCACGCGCACCAAAACGTTCACCCCGCCGCTTCAGCCCCAACTTTCTGGGCAAATGAATCACGCTGCCGCTACAATCAAGACCATCGTAGTGCGCAAAGCATTTGCTGGCGAACGATGCTGGCCAACAAACCAATGGGAGGACCAAACGGGTCATGGCCGCACTAGATCATTGGCATCCGGTATTGCCCGCTCGGCAACTTTCGACAAAACACCCTGTCGGCATCACGTTGGCCAACCAACGCATCGCCCTGTTTCGCAGCAACCAGGGCACGATCGGCGCAGTGAACGATTGCTGCGTTCACCGAAGGGCCAGCCTGTGTCGAGGCCGCGTTGTCGATGGGCGGTTGCAGTGCGGCTACCACGGGTGGTTGTTCAGTGCGGACGGAGAAGCCGAGAGTCCCGGCACCCCGAAAATGCGAGCTACCACAACCAGCTACGACACGGTCGAAAAATACGGCTACGTGTGGCTTCGTGCCCGAGGTTCGCAAGCCAAGCTGCCGCAATTCAACACGGATGGCTACGAGTACGTCTGTACGTTGGATCAGGCAGTCGACGCGCCGTTGGAATTGGTGCTCGACAATTTCACGGAGGTAGAACACACCCCCACGACACATGCCAATTTCGGGTACGAGCTGTCGCGCATGTCAGAAGTGCAAACGCATGTGGAATCGACCGACGCGTCGGTTCGTGTCGTGAACGTCGGACCACAGAAGCGCACTCCCTGGATCATTCAAGCATTGGCCGGTCTGCGCAGCGGCGATCGGTTCACCGATGATTGGACGACCTATTTCTCGCCGGTTTATTCCGTGTACGACCAGTTCTGGAACGACCCGAAAACCGGCATTGAACGTCGCGACCGCTGGCGAATCTACGTTTTCTTCAATCCGCTCGAGCCGGGACGAACGCAATTGGTGGTGTTCGCCTATCTTCGTGCAACCACACCGGCCCGGGCCGCGTTTATCCGTGCTACGCGGCCGCTATTGAAACGCATCGTCAACGTCGAGGTGCAATGCGATGTCGCCATGCTCGAAAGCCTGGCGGACAAGAACCCGAGCATCGAGGGAATGAAACTCAGCCGCTTCGATCGTGTGCTAGGAATGCAGCGGGAGCGGATCAACCGCATCTACTACGGCAAGCCACAAGCCTGTTCGGCAAACGCAGCCAGCATGGCTGAAACCGTTTGATCCTTCCATCTCTCGCACTGCGGAAAACAAAACGAGCAGAGCCTGAGCGCGAAGCCGCGCCGATCGCAAGACACGCTTCGTGCATCGAGGCGCTAAGCCGCAGTGCATTACCGGGCATGCAAATGCACTGGGCAAGGCTTTCCAAAAGCCGGTGTCTGACGCTGCCCGCGGACCAAGAACGTTTTTCCCCTTTCGGGGCGGCTCCCGAAAACCGCTTCAAACAGGGTGCTGCGTTTCCGATGAGCCACTTGGCCGTATCCCAGCCCAGTGCAAGCCTTCCGACAGCCTGAAAAACCTTCTCGGAAGGTTTCACCGTCACGCGCGGTGCTCGATGCGGTCGATGCATGCCATGATCGCAGTGGCCAGGCTTTCCACCTGCGGAGAGCGCATCATGTGAACATGGTCGCCGGGAATCTCGTGAACCTCGACACCGTCTCGCGCTACGCTCCCCCAACCAAGCAAAGGATCGTCCGTCACGAGCGGCAGTTGCTCCTTAGCCCGAAACAGCGTGATTTTGACCGGGTAGGGTGTCGGGCGGAAATCGAGCATGCCTTTCAAATTCGCCTGAAACACGCCAAATAGGTCACGGCTCTGAGTCGAATCAGCATCGGGAGGCACGAGACCGGCCTCGCGGGCGCGAGACAGAAAGGTTTCTAGCTGCTCCGCCGGCCCGAGCTGTTGCAACTCGGCGAGCGCAGGAAGCTCCTGATCAGGAAACAACCCCATCAACACAGGTAAAAAATCGCCCTCCTGCGGTGGTCGGTCGGGAGGAACGCAGGTCGCGTCGATGATCGCCAGCAGTGCAA
>WGDQ01000750.1 GCA_015493185.1 Planctomycetaceae bacterium | reverse complement strand
CTTAAATTACTCTGCAAAGTTGCCGCTCGCTAGTCGATGGCCGAGAATGAACGGGCGCTGTGGGCTGCCGGCATCGGTGCCGGTGGCATTCGTATCGCTAGCTGCTGTACCGGTGCCCGCGATGCTGACGCCCGATATGCTGATGCCCGATGTGCTCATGTCTGCGGCGCTGATGTCTGCGGCGCTAGTGGCAAGCCGCAACGAGCAACGGGACCAAAAGCCGGCCTTGGGTATTTCAGCAGTGAGCGCGGACAAGCGCGATCGAGCGTTGGAGGCGAGCGGCGCTGGCGGCATGGTTGTTTTATAGGGAGGCGTCTTCGCCCCGTGCGATTGCGCGGCAGGCGACAAGGGAATGGATGGTAGCACGATGAAAAGCCCCACGGTGGCAACCTTTGCGAAGAGTTACGTTTTTTACCGGCAGCGCACGTTGCTGTTGCTGGACGAGATCGAACAAGCCAGCGACCCGCAGGAGGTGTTGCGGTGGCGCCCGGCGGCGGGGCGTGCCCACATCGGCTGGCAACTGATGCACATTGGCATTACGGAAGAGATTTTCGCCACCGAACGGCTGGCGCCCGAGAAGCCCGGCGCGTTTGTTGAGTTGTGGCCGCGATTTCGGGGTGGTAGCGAACCGGACGACAATGTGCCCAGTGTGCGGGAAATTCGTGACATTTTGCACCAGGCCCGCGAGCACTTGTTGGAAACACTGAGCGAATACACCGAGGAACGGCTCTCGGAAATACCCGAGGCCCTGAAAGATCGGCGGCTGACGGTGCGCGACGTATTGTATGTGCTCGGCTGGCACGAAGCGCATCACCACGGTCAGGCCCATCTGACCTGGAATCTGTATCGAGCGGCACACCCGCGGTAGCGATGGCAGCGCGATGGCCCAGCGGCACGAGTAGCCATGCCGCGGCGACTGTGGTTTTTGTTGATCGGCGTGGGCGGATCGGTATGATCGGCTTTGGGACAACGCCGGTTGGTTGCCAGCGTTTTGGGAACGTGTTTGCTTTGCTCTGAAAACAGAAGCGTAGCGAGGGGGCCTAAGCCATGCGACTTCCGAACGACATCGCCTCGGTAGTGCGTGACTACGAGCAAAACGGTGTGGTGGTTTTGCGTCGGGTGCTTTCGGATGAGCAAATCGCGGAGATCCGCAGCGAACTGAATCGCTACATTGCCGAAGACTTGCCGCACAAGCCGGCCGACGCGCGAACCTTGGAAAGCGACGGGCGAACCATTCGCAACCTGTGGCGACTACAGCAGCACAACGCCTACTTCCGGCAGTTTGCCCAGCAACCAGAACTGCGCCAGCTCGTGGGCCCGCTGGTGCGCGGCGAGCCGGTATTGATGGGTGTGGAAACGTTCAACAAGCCGGCTCGGGTTGGCTCGGGCGTGCCGTACCATCAGGACAATGCTTACTTTTGCCAAACGCCGCCCGACGTGCTGACGGTTTGGATTGCCATCGATCGGGTGACGCCGGCCAACGGCCCGGTGTATTACGTGCTGGGCTCGCACCGCTGGGGCATGTTGCCGACACGGCAGTCGCGGGTGCGAGGCAACTCGATCGGCTTGGCCGAACCGCCCGATGTGCCCAAAGACGAACAGCTTTGCGCCACGCTGGAACCGGGCGACATGGTGATTCACCACTGCCAGACGATACACCACTCGGAACCGAACCGGACGGAGCACTCGCGGTTGGGGCTGTTGTTGGTGTTTCGTGGGGCCCACACGCAAACCGACCCAAGGCTGCGGTCGACCTATGAAGAGGCGCTGGCCACCACGCCGCCGGCATAGCACCGGACGTAGAGGCCGGCGACGACGGGAGGAAATGCGGAAACCCGTTCGATGAGCGACCCGACAGCGAAGCCCAACGCCGCGACGGTTGACACGCAGCCCAGCGTAGCAAAACAACGGCGGTGGGGGGCGCCCCGTTTTTCGCTGTGGCAATTGATGCTGGCGCTCGTGCTGCTGGGGTGGCTTGCGGCGCCGATACCGCAGCAGCGTCAGGAAGCGATGCGACAGCGGGCGGCGATCAGCCGGCTTTGCCCGCTGCGGCACCTGGCCTGGTGGCGCGACTGGTCGCCCTGGTGGTGGCCCAAGCGGTTTGGCGGTCTGGCCGTCGAAGTGGACGGCCTGCTGTTGGCTTATGTGCAACTAGGCGACGAGGGGCTGGCCCCGCTGGCAGAGCTGACTTCGCTGCGCGAACTCGACATGCGCGGCTTGCCGCTTCGTGATGACGATTTGCGGTATGTGGCCGAACTGGCGCAACTGGAAACGTTGCATCTGGAAGATATGCCGTTGACGGATCGGGCGTTGCAGTACCTATACGCCCTGCCCCGCTTAAAGCAGTTGACGATCGAGTATACCGACGTGCATCGCGAGGCTGTCGAGGCGCTGCGACGCGAGCGACCTGAGGTGGACGTGCTGCTGGTGGAGTGAGCGCCCAATTTCCATCGGCATAGGTTCCATCGGCACAGAGGCACAGGCCCCCTATCGCGGCTAAGCCCGCGGCGGCCCTGACGACCGCGTTGAAAAACGAAAGGCATGCCGCGGCGATGGCCGGCGGACAGCGGCCTCTGAGGTTCAGATCTCGTTGAGTGAATCAATGGCCTGCCGGATCACGTGGGCACTGGCGGCAAGGGCCTTTTGTTCAGCCTCGTCGAGCTTGAGTGGTAGTGTGGTCACCAACCCGCTGCCGGAAATCAGGTGCGGCAGCGAGAGCGTGACATCGGCGACGCCGGCAACGTTTTCGAGCCGGCTCGAGACGGTGAGAATGGCCCGTTGATCGTAGAGGATGGCCCCGGTGATGCGTGCCAGGGCGCTGCCGACGCCGTAGTAGGTGGCCCCTTTGCCCTCGATGATTTCGTAGGCCGCGTGGCGCACGCGATGGTCGATTCGCTGGCGCACCTGTTCGTCGAAGGGAACGTCGCGATACGCGGCGAGTTGGTCGAGCCGCATGCCGGCAATCGTGGCCGTAGACCAGGTGAGCACCTCGGTATCGCCATGTTCGCCAACAACATAGGCGTGCACGTGTTGCGGGTCGACGCCGAAGTGGGCCCCCAAGAGTGTGCGAAAACGGGCCGTATCGAGCGTGGTGCCCGATCCGAGCACGCGATTGGCAGGATGGCCGGCTTGGGTGGCATAGATCGTGGCCAGATGCGTCATGATGTCGACCGGGTTGGTGGCCACCACAAGCACCGCGTCGGCAGCGTGCTTCAGCACGCGCGGAACCACATCGCGAAAAACGGCCGCGTTTCGCCCAAGCAGGTGCAAGCGGCTTTCGCCGGGTCGCTGGGCCACGCCAGCGGCCAGAATAACGACCCGGCTGCCGGCCAAATCGGCGTAGCTTCCGGCCGTGATTTGCAGCGGGTTGGCGAACGGCACGGCGTGAAAGAGGTCGTTCGCCTCGGCCGCCGACCGCTTCTGGTTCAGATCGACCAGGACGATTTGCCGCCCCACACCTCGCATGACCATGGCGTAAGCCGCTGTGGCCCCGACCATGCCAGCGCCGACAATGCCGATTTTCATGGCGGCACCTCCCCCGATTGTTTCTCTGTACTTCTTGACTTTTTGCTTTCGTTTGAAGTGGCGCTCGTCCCGTGCGCAAAAGCACAAGAAAACGCCGACGATCGAAGCCCGACTGAAGGGAGCGGAACGCTGAAAGTGTGATGCGAAATTCGTGCCGCAACCAGACAGGCAGGCGCGATGCGCCGTAATTCGGGCCCGACGGTAGCAAGCGACGAAGTTCATGCTTTCGGCGAAGCGTTCTGGGCTATTGGCATCTGAGCAGTGCGCAACGTCTTTCGCAAGAACCAGAACGACAAAAGCCCATAACGATACGACGCCAACGCTCTGCCTGTACCGCTACAACGAAGGCCAGCAGAATGCATGCCCGTTGACGTTGCTTTTGGTGCCGGAGTGCATGGGACCGACGCGGGCGGTTGTTGGTCCGAGACGATCGGCCGGCTTGGCAGCCGAAGCGTGCGCGAAAGACGACGCTGACTCCGACGGCGCAAGATGGTTGGTCAGGCGGCACAGGTTTGTTGAATCAATGGTCGAGCGGTATGGTTGTTGCACTGCTCATGCGCCACATGCTCGCCGCGCGAACCATGAGCATGGGTTCGCTTCTGTCGTAAGCATCTGGCACGTTGCCCAGCTGGCGCGATCGTCGGTTCTGCGGCAGGGCGATTGGAATGAGTGGCCCGGCCGTGCCACTCACCGGCTCGCGGCAGACCAATCAAACGCCAAGTGCCCGCGGGCAGCGCCGGTGGCACCTGCTGAGGAGGACGATCAGACGATGGCGAAATCTCCAGATTTCGAAACACTTTCGGTCGATGAGGCGGTTTCCCAGCTTCAGACGGATCTGACGCAAGGTCTGACGTCCGACGAAGCGCAACGGCGGCAGCAGACCTACGGCCTGAATGAGAT
>WGDQ01000749.1 GCA_015493185.1 Planctomycetaceae bacterium | reverse complement strand
GTGGTACCGGTCAACGGTGGATTTCGCATCGCGTAGGCACTGCGAAGGGGTCTTCAAAAAATCCAATTCCGGCTTCGATCGCGAGCGAGCCGATCGTCTGGTCGTTGGTATGCATCGACCAGTTCAAGGAGGATTCGGCTTCGCCCTCCCGGACATGAATCGCCTGCTCACAACCTCGGGCCTGGAAGCGATCTTGAAGACACCTTCTGACAAAACAAGGCGAGTGCGGTTGTGCGTTTCACGCCTCGGCCCCACAACCGCTTCGGGCCGCCTGGCGGCTGAAAAGAAGTCGTGCCTGGCTGAGACGGTTCGGCACCCGTCAGCCCTGCACCGCTTGGAACCTCAAGGGTTGCTCGGATGCTTTTGCGACTGGTCTGGTGAACCCGGACTCGTTTTGGCCGCGCCTGGCCGACGAAACAATTTTTCATCAAATTGTTAGCTGGCTGCGGGGTTCTTCGGTTCGATACACGTTTTTACAATTTCGCGGGCCTGGCGACACAGGCTGCGCGAAAAGAACCTCGGAACGATTGGCTGTGGCTGTCATGTCGCGCGAGCACATTCATTTTGTCACGGGGCGGTTGGCCGCGCCGGCGCTCGAGGAATTGCTCGCCCAGTTGGCTCCGGAGGCGGGCTTCGACTACTCGGTGGACGTGCTGCCGATTTCTGTGGCTGCCTTGATGCCGGCTGCCTGGATGGCCACGCGCGTTCGACCGCCCCAAAGGGCGTCGCGCGTGATCGTGCCCGGCCATTGCCGGGGCGATCTTCAAAATGTGGTCGATAGGCTTCGACTGCCGGTTCAGCGCGGCCCGGTCGATCTGCGGGAATTGCCGGCCTATTTCGGCCAGCGGGGCACGATGGCCGAGAGTTACGGCAATTACGACATTGAAATTCTGGCCGAGATCAACCACGCACCGCGGCTTTCGCGGGCTGAGCTGCTCGAGCGGGCCGAAGCATACCGCCGTGACGGGGCCGATGTGATCGACTTGGGATGCGAGCCCGGCGATACGTGGCGGGGTGTGGCCGATGCCGTTCGGGCCCTGCGCGATGCAGGCCACCGTGTTTCGATCGATAGCATGAATCCCGACGAAATCGGCCCTGCCGTTCGGGCGGGCGCCGAGCTTGTGCTGTCGGTGAATCGGACCAACCGTCACGCGGCTGTCGACTGGGGTTGCGAGGTGGTGGTTATTCCCGACTCGCAGGAACACGAGAACTCGTTGCCCAACGAAAGCTTGCTGGAAACCGTCGAGTGGCTCGACGCTCGGCGCGTGCCGTGGCGTGCCGATCCGGTGCTCGAGCCGATCGGTTTCGGCTTTGCCCGCAGCCTGCAACGGTATCTCGACTTGAGAGACCGCCTGCCGGACGCCGAAATGATGATGGGGGTCGGCAATCTTACGGAACTGACTGATGCGGACTCGGCCGCCATCAACGTGTTGCTGCTCGGCTTTTGTCAGGAACTACGGATCCGGAGCATTCTGACAACCGAGGTTATTCATTGGGCGGCCAACTCGGTTCGTGAGTGTGATCTGGCGCGACGGCTCGTTTATCATGCGGTGCAGCACGCTACGCTGCCCAAGCACTTAGAACCCGACTTGCACTTGCTGCGCGACGCCGATTTGCTGCGTTATCCGCCCGAGATGTTTCAGCGTATGGCACGCGAAATCAAAGACCCCAACTACCGCATTTTCGCCCAGGATGGTTTGTTGCATGTGGTTACGGCGGGTGCTTACTGGCGCGGCGAAGATCCGTTTCAATTGTTTGAGCACATGATGGCTGCGAGGGAAAAGCCGCTCGATGCAAAGCACGCTTTCTATTTGGGCTACGAAATGGCGAAAGCCGCCGTGGCCCGGACCTTGGGCAAAAACTACCAACAAGATGAGGAGCTAGCTTGGGGACTGCTGACCCCTGATGAAGGTGGTGGGGATCGGGAGGCCCACCGATGATGGTACGGCTGCCGAACGAAGACGAGCCGAAACGAGCCACCAACACACGCGAGGCGGCAGCGTCGGTGGCGGACGCCATGCGTTGGACTCCGCGCGAGCCGACGGAACCGCTGGTCGAACCCTTGGTGCCGACGGTTGAGCCGTGGGAAGCCTTTCGGCGACTGGCCCATTTGCCGCATTGTGTCTTTTTCGACAGTGCCCAGCAGCACGCTGAACTGGGGCGCTATTCGTTCGTCGCGGCCGATCCGTTTCAATTGCTCGTAGCGCAGCCGGAACACTCGGATGCACTCGGCGAGCTTCAACGACAGCTCAGAGCGTGGCCCGCGAACACCGTTGCCGGGCTTCCACCGTTTCAAGGCGGCGCGGCGGGCGTGTTCAGCTACGACCTGGCCCGACAGCTCGAAAGGCTGCCGCGGCCCACGATCGACGAGTTTCGGCTGCCGGCGATGGTGGTGGGGCTTTACGACGTGATCGTGGCTTTCGACCACATGCAACAGCAGGCGTGGATCATCTCGCACGGTTTTCCCGAACGCACGCGCGACCGACGCTTGCGGCGTGCCGAACAGCGGATACGAGCCATACGCCAATGGATTTGCGACACGCCGGGCGATGGTGTGCCCAACGCAGCTTGTCGCGGTGGAACGCCGGCCGATTGCAGCGACACCAGAGGGCACCAGAGCGCAGGTTCGCCATCGTTCGATGCTGCTGGTGCAGGTCGATCGCCTGCTGCCCGCGGGTCGCGACAGGCGCATGCGCGGTGGGTGCCTGAGGGGACCGAGGTGGTTTCGGCGCGTGCACTCGCGAAGCAATACGATGTGGGCCAAGGAAGAGTGACCAGCAATTTCAGCCGGCAGGGCTACCTTCGCGCCATCGAGCGGGCCATTGGCTACATCTACGAGGGCGACGTGTTTCAGGTGAATTTGTCGCAGCGTTTGTTGGCCCCGCAGACGACAGATTCCGTGACGCTGTACGAACAGCTCCGCGGTGACAATCCGAGTCCCTTCGCCGGCTATTTCGACGGCGGGTGGTTTCAGGTGCTGAGCAGCTCGCCCGAGCGATTCATGCGCGTGGCGAATGGCATGGTGGAAACGCGGCCCATCAAGGGCACACGGCGCCGGGTAGCCCATGCCGAGGCCAACTTGTTCGCCGGCGACGAGCTTCGCACCAGTGCCAAAGATCGGGCAGAAAACGTGATGATTGTCGACTTGCTCCGCAACGATTTGTCGCGGGTGTGCCTGGCGGATTCGGTTCGTGTCGAAGCCTTGTGCCGTCTCGAATCGTACCGATTCGTGCAGCATCTTGTGTCGGTACTGTCAGGCCGTTTGCGGCCTGAGTGCGGGCCGGTCGATTTGCTGCGTGCGGCTTTTCCCGGCGGCTCGGTCACCGGCGCGCCGAAAGTGCGGGCCATGGAAATCATCGCTGAGCTCGAGCCCACGGCTCGAGGGGCCTATTGCGGTTCGCTCGGCTATGTGGGCTTCGACGCGACGATGGACACAAACATTCTGATCCGCACGATCACCGCCGGGGGCGGGTGGTGGCAAGCCCCCGTTGGAGGCGGTATCGTGGCGCAATCGAACCCGGAAGCGGAATACGAAGAAACCTGGCAGAAGGCCCAAGGTCTGCTGAAAGCATTGCGCCGGACGAGCGGTTCATGATTCTGCTGATCGACAACTACGATAGTTTCGTTTACAACCTGGCGCGATATTTCATTCGTCTCGGGCATGCAACGCATGTGGTGCGCAACGATCAGATCGATGTCGACACGGCGCGCCGGCTAGAGCCCGGCGCGATTGTGCTATCGCCCGGACCGTGTCGGCCCGAACAGGCGGGATGCTGCATCGAACTGGTGCGGCAACTAGGGGCCAAGGTGCCGATTCTCGGTGTGTGCCTAGGGCATCAGGCCATTGCCGTGGCATACGGTGCCGCCGTCATTCGAGCCGACACGCCGCGACACGGTCAGGCCTCGACCATCTATCACGACGGCCAGACAGTTTTCCGGCGGGTTGCCAATCCGTTTGTCGCCGGCCGATACCATTCGCTGATTGTGGATGAAAGCTCGTTGCCCAGCGAGCTGGAGGTTTCTGCTCGAACCGAGGACGGCCTCATCATGGCCCTGCGGCACCGCAAGCTGCCGATTGTGGGGCTTCAGTTTCATCCGGAGTCGATCCTTACCGAGTGCGGCTACGATATACTGACTGGTTTTCTGGAGTTGGCCGGTTTGAGCGGCGCCGATCGACCGGATGGAAAGGGACCGAATACGACAGCATTGCAAGCCGGTGAATTGCGGCGTCTTGAAAAACCACGCGATCGGCCGGTGCCGATTACGCCGCCGACGTTTTGAAGGCCGGACGCCTCAGGGGGGCGAATGCTCGGGGGCCGGGCAGCCCAGCGCAGCGGTGCTTGCGGCCCGCTGTCGATCGCCACGGCGCTTGGAAACGAGACGTGCAGCCATCGTTGACCTCAGCAGACATGGACCCGACGAAGAAAGCGCCGGCACTCGCAACGAACAAATTGTCCCGCAGCGCCGGTCGCGGTTTTTTGCGTCTGGTCGGTAAAAGTCGCGATTCGTAATCGCATCGCCAAAGCAAAGAGATCGAAAGCAGCGATGATTCTTGAAGGCATTGTCACAACGTCGAACCCGAAGGGCCAACCGCACGCCGCGCCGATGGGGCCTGACGTCGACGAAACAATGCACACGTTTCGTCTGCGACCATTTCAAACGTCGCACACGTTCGCGCATCTGATGGCCCGTCCGCAAGGCG
>WGDQ01000748.1 GCA_015493185.1 Planctomycetaceae bacterium | reverse complement strand
GGTTCGCGTCCACTTCTTGCTCGATCCTGACGAAATGATCGAAACGATCTGGGAGAACAAACACCCATCGCCTCGTGTGCTCAAGAAGCTGGTTCGCTTGGCCGAGAAGCACCGTGTGCAACTGCTCGAAGAGTGGGAAAGAATCCATCGTCCTTGACCGATTCACGTATCGAGCGGCCATGATGCACCGCCCAGGTTGCACGAAAAAGCTCGGTTTTCATCTGATGTCGGTCGCTAAGTGAGAATCATTTGTCAAGGATCCGTATATGAGCCCGACACGACCGGTCAACGGCACTTCGCGACGTTCGTCGAGGTCGAGCATGTCTCGGCGCATGCGCATTGTCGTCACCAATCGCGAATATGGCGAACTGCTCGATAGTTGGGCCCGCGCGATCGAGACGAAACCAACACCGAAGGTCGACGTGACCGTGTTTACTAGTTGGGCGGAGATGGCCATGAGTTGGGCAGGGATGGCCACGTGCGATAACGACAAGCGCAAAAGCGCGAGCGTGGTTGTCATTTCGCGGCTCGCAGACGTTGCAAGCGGAACGTGGAAAAAACGCGTCGGGGCGGCGGGATGGGGCTCGCGAAATATCTGCTGATTTCTGAGGGGATGCCGATCGAATCGGTGGCGCCTCGGGTGGCGCTATTGGGCGTTCGCGATCCGCGGCGAATCCACGTGGCCCGCGAAAAAGACGAACGTTCGATTTCAGAAATGTTTGGTCGGCTCATTCACGCCGCTGCGTCGTCTGCCGAAAGGCCTTCGATCCTTGATGCCTGGATCGAGGGAGAAGATCTCGTGTTGCTCTCAGAGCAGTTTGATCGCCTGTATGTTCCGTTCGACAAACTGACGCCATACACCGGCAAGAATCGACGAAAGGCCCGCCAGTTCGAGATCGACGAAGACGGCCGTTTCTTGTTTTGGCCGCATGCCGATGCCCACCTGGGGTGGGAAGAGTTGCAGCAAATCATCGATCCCACACGAGCCGTTACGGCTGAGAAAAAGACGGCCCGCTTCAATCGACGCTATGGTGCCGCAATCCGAAGTTTGCGTGAAGAGGCCGGGATCAGACAGTCGGACATCCCGGGTTTGAGTGCGCGGCAGTTGCGGAGAATCGAACAGGGCAAGCAGGCCGCCACAAGCTCTTCGCTCAAGGCGCTGGCCAGGGCGCATGGAATGGTGATCGAAGAATATCTCAAGGAGCTTGCCACCCGGTGTTCCGACAACCGCTCTGCGTCGGGTCGAGCGGCATGACCGGGGTGAGGTATCGCTTTACGCCACAGCGATTGGGTTTGGGGGTTTAGTTGGCGCGGTTGCTGTGCGTGGCGTTGAGTGGTTTTGTGGAGTCGCCCGCCATGTAGGCGGGGGGTGTTTCGTCGTCGGCCTGGCGCTCATCTGCAAGGGCCAATGAACTGCGAAATGGGTCGGCCATTTGATGGGGCGGCACCACCACGCCGCAACTCACGCAAAACTGGAACGCCTGGTCGATTGTAATGTTCAGGTCGATCGTGTCGCTCTTGGGTACGGTTACCGTATAGCCGGTTACCGGCATGGGCGAGCTGGGAATCAGCACCGAAACCACCGGCTCGTTGGCCGCGGCGCGAAGGTCGAGCATGCTCTCGCCCGTCACCAGCCCGAGCGACCAAATGCCGCGCCGCGGATATTCGACCGCGACGACCCGCGTGTATTCGATCTCCGGCTCGCTGAACATGAAATCGGTCACTTGCTTGACCGATGAATACACGTTTCTCACCAGTGGCAAACGGTTGATCCCGCGCTCCATCATGTTCCAGAAAACCCGGCCGATACCCGCCGCAATGAACCGACCGAGCAGATACATCACCACGATAAAACCGACCGCCGTGGCCGGTATGGTGATGTACGGTTGCAAGTAGCGCAGCTCCACATAGCGAGCATATAGCCGTTGGCCGGTGTCCGGCATTTGATTCACGCCGTCGTAGCGCCGCACGGTGTCGTAAACGTAGAGCGGCACATACTCGTCGCTTGGCAAGCGGCGATAGAGTTTGCCATCGGGGGTGCGAAACACCTCGGGCTCGCCGGGCACCGCTTCGGCCCCGGGCAGCGTTTCACGAACATCGGCCAGTGCGTGCGCCAGCACTTGCCGTGCGCCGGCGTTGAAGGGTTCGAGAATGTAGCGTTGCACGGTACTGCCGACCCAAACGAAGATCACGATCGTCAGCACCGGAGGCAGCACAACGCCCAAGCCGCGCCACACGGCGCGACGAAACGGACGATGCTTACGTCTCGGTTTGTGTTGTCGGTCGCTCACTTTTGGCCTCAGTACGGTTTGTCCGGAAACGAAGACGCTGCCGCTTGAAATGTTGGTTCGATGTCTTTGCTTTTGCTTTGAAACGTTTCTCGCTTCCCGCACGCACCCAAACGAGTTGTGCTCGAGCCCGCCGGCTCCCGCCTTCGAGCCTGCCCACGTCCGCTACGCGAGTCGGCTCGAAAACGCGCCCGAGCTGTCTGCACGACAACGATCCGTACCGGCGGGTAAGCCGTGCTGACTGCGTCGCCCCCTAGCCTTTAGGGTATGTGGCGCGGCTTTTTCGCCCTCGTGCGTCTCGCGATTCGATCACCGCAGCGCGGGCCACTCGGCCCGCCTTCCGCCTGCTCGGGCAAGCGGCACTACGCAGGCGACTGAATTATAGGCGCCGGCAACCGACTTCAACGATCCGTCGCCCAATCTGCCGGTGGTGTTCGGGCCACAACGGCCACGCCAATCCACGAGGCTTTGCGGCGTTTCAGCACCCGGGCCACCTCCGAGGCGGTGGCGCCCGTGGTGAGAATATCGTCGACGATCAGCACGCGCAGCCCATCAAAATCGTAGCCCGCGGCCGGGGCAAACGCTCCGCGAACGTTTCGCCATCGCTGCGATCGCGTTAACCCGTGTTGTGTAGCCGTGTTACGAATTCGTCGCACGGCCCGCAGTGCGGGAACGCACAACCGCCGGCCCACTTCATACGCCAGCCGCTCGGCCGCATTCACGCCTCGCATGGTACGTCGTGTCCAGTGCATCGGCACAGGCACCACCATTTGTGGAGGGCCGCCCCACACCGTTGTTTGCTCGGCCACGCGTTCGGCCAGCAGTTGTCCTAGCGATCGGGCCAGCGCCGTGTGCCGTGGGCGTTTGGTGGCCAACATCATGCCGCGTAAACGCTCTTGATACCAGCCCAGGGCCGCGCCGCGGTCGATTGCCGGCCCCCAGTGTCGGCAATACGAACACACGGTCGCGTCGACCGGGGGCGAGGGCAACTCGATCGCGCAGCGACCGCATCGCGGCACGTCACTGCCCCGACCGTACCACGGTTGGCAGCATAACTCGCACAGCAAAACTTCTTCGGAAACGAACGGGCCTTCGCTTCCACAGGCCAGGCAGGTGGGCGGGAAACAAAGGTCGACCACGGCACCCCACCACGCGCCGATCGGTCGAATCGCCCGCTTGCCCGCCATGCGTTTCGCCCCAACCGGGCCGCGTCTGACATCCGAACGCTGCCCATCGGCACGCATTTTTTCGGATTGCTTTCGCCAAGCCATAACCGTGGGGTTTCTTCTCCCGTCTTGCAACAGCCAGGCACGCCAACAGGCCGAGAGTCGACAGCACGAGGCACGCCGACACCAAGCCAACGTACCACCGAACCACAGAATGGACGAATTGCTGAATTACCGAAGCGTCAGAATCGCCGAACGATAAAGCTGCCGAACCGCCGCGCGGCCGGAATTGGATTTCGAAGACCACCTTCGGAGCGCCACGACTCGCTTATCGCATCGATGAGCGAAACTCATTGAAGCGGAGGTAGTGCAGATGGCGATACAGTTCGCTGTGTTGCAGCAGTTCGCTGTGTGTGCCTTCGGCGTGCAACTTCCCTTCGTGAAACAGCAAAATGCGTTTCGCCTCGCGTAGTGTGCGCAGGCGTGTGGGCAGCACAATGAGCGTTCGCCCCTGTGCAACGCGATCGATCGCCTGTTCGAGCAGTTCATCGGTTTCCGTGCTGAGCGAGCCGTCGGGTTCTTCGAGCACCAAAACACGCGGATCGCGCAACACGGCCCGCGCCAAACCAATTAGAAATGCCTCGCTCGGTTCGAGTCGCATGCCATGGCTGCCCACCACGGTTTCGAACCCCTGCGGCAAGCTTTGAATCAGGTCGTAGGCCATCGCGGCGCGGGCGGCCTCGGTAACCTGACTGGCCGTGATGTGCGATTGGCCGCAGTGGATGTTTTCGGCCACCGTGCCGGTGAACAGCAGGTCTTCTTGAAGCACCAGCGATACCTGGCGCCGCAACGATTCGAGGCTCACCTCGCGAATGTCC
>WGDQ01000747.1 GCA_015493185.1 Planctomycetaceae bacterium | reverse complement strand
GTGGAATTAGAGCTGTTTTCTTCGCTGCGGCCACCGATTTACGAGCGAGCTCTGGCCAAACGTAGTACAGCCAAGGCGGCGCCACAAGCCCCCGAGACGCGACGCGCTGGGGCCGCTGTGGCCACCGAACAGGGGGCTGCCGATTCAGCAAGAGGCGGGTTTGGGATGGGGGGAAACAACGTTGGGAGATTCCTGTTAGGCGGGCCGACGATGTCGCAAGCAGCCGAAGTGGGGGAATTGTTCCAATACGCAATCGATTCGCCCGTGACGTTAGCGCGCCAGCGATCAGCCATGTTGCCCATTGTGGCAGCAACGGTCGAGGTCGAAAAACTGTCGATTTTCAATCCTGGCGAGAACGTAAAGCATCCAGTCAACGGCCTGCGTCTGAAGAATACGACCCAGTTGCATTTGATGCAGGGGCCGATCACGGTGTTTGACGACAAGACCTATGCCGGCGATGCACGCATTATGGACATGGCGCCTGGCGAAGAACGGTTGATTGGTTATGCGCTCGATCTCGATACCGATGTGTCGAAAGAAGGCCGACCTGGCAGAGCAACGATTCTGAGTGTGAAAATCGTGCGAGGTTTGGTTGAATCGCAAAGGAAGTATCGCCGAAGTGTCCGCTACGTGATTCGTTCGGTTGGCGATGAGGAAAAGACGGTGCTCATCCAGCATCCTCGCGAGCAACGATGGAAATTGGTGGAGCCTGATACCGCAGTTGAGACAACCCCCAGCGAATACCGATTTGCCGTGCGTGTGAAGCCGGGCAAAACCGTCGCGTTGTTGGTGAGTGAGGAGATGGTGCAGCGGGAGCAAATAGCGCTTTCCGACTTGAACGAGCGCACCATCCAAATGTTTGTGCAGGCGACCAGTGTCAGCGAGCAAATAAAGCAAGCGTTGCGTGATATCGCGCGCCGCAAGGCAGAAATCGCCCAACTCGAAAATCAGAAAAAACAGCTCGAAGCCGAAGTGGCCACGATCGAGAAAGAGCAAGCACGGATTCGCCAGAACATGCAGGCGATTGGTCGTAGCAGCACACTGTACAACCGCTATGTGCAGAAGTTCTCGAACCAGGAAGATCGCATCGAGTCGCTGCAAGAAAAACTTCGAGCGCTGAGTATTGAAATTGATAAGCGAAAGGCGCAGTTGGCCAGCTACTTGGAAAACCTTGTGTTAGGCGACCAGAAGACTGGCCAGTAGAGGGGCTGTGGCGGTGACAGATTAATTTTCCAGACCGAGCAGTTGCCTCGCATTGAGGGTTGTTTGCTCGCCCAGTTGCTCGATTGGCTCGCCCCGCGCTTCGGCCAGGCATTGGGCGGTGTGGACGATGTGGGCCGGTTCGTTGCGCCTGCCTCGCAGGGGATGTGGCGATAAGAACGGACTGTCGGTTTCGATCAGCAAGCGATCGGCCGGAATGGTGGACGCGACTGCTCGGAGCTCGTCCGAACGTTTGAATGTGACCATGCCGGCAAAACTGATGTGCATTCCCAGATCAAGGCATTGCGCAGCATCATCGCGGCTGGCTGTAAAGGAATGCATGATTCCGCGCAGAGGGCCGCGCTGCCGGGCCTCACGAAGCATAGCGAGTATTTCTTGCTGGCTTTCGCGCTGATGAATGATTACCGGCAAGTCCCGATCTTGAGCCAACCTCAGGTGGCGGCGGAAGAATTCTTGTTGCACCGCCAGTGGTGTGCGTTTCCAGTAGTTGTCTAGCCCCGTTTCACCCAAGGCGACGACGCGAGGGTGATCGAGCAGAGCGACGATTGTTTCCCAGTCGGCGGCCGTAGCGTCGGCGCAGTCGACGGGGTGAATGCCAACTGCCGCGTAAACGCTCGTGTATTGTTCGGCGAGCTCAACGGCTGCGCGGCTGGAAGTGGCCGAGATACCTACCGTCAGTATCGATTCGACACCAGCCGCTTCAGCTCGTTGAATCACTGCCGAACGATCCTCGTCGAACTTCGGCATGTCGAGATGCGCATGCGTATCGAACAACCGTAGGTGAGGTTTTTCGTCCATGGTTTGCGCTCGGGGGGCCTGTTTTGCCCAAGTGAGGAAAACCGTTTCAATAGCGAACGGTTCGCACCTGAAAAACCCGCTGCGAATCATTGCCATGAGATTGCTGCGTACCGGCTCGATTTCGCCGTATTTTCTGTGGCAGAACAAGCATAAATGCTGAATAGAGATGCCGCTCGACACGCGCCAAACGGGGGCGACCCGTTACGGGAATCTTCCCATTAGTCTCGCAACGGGCAGACTGCGCTGAGGAGGAATGGCAGCGGGAGAAATAACGGCACGGTGCCCCATCACCCATCGAGC
>WGDQ01000746.1 GCA_015493185.1 Planctomycetaceae bacterium | reverse complement strand
GACGTGCCAAGCGCCCTATGGAGCCGATCGGGCCACGCCGGCGAAGCGGGACTTCGCCGACGTGACATGGTTGGCCGTTCGGTTTTTTTCCGGTTTTCCGGCCTTGGCACTTCAGGACGGCCGGCATTGCTCAGCCGGCCTTCACCTCGATACGACGTGGCCGAACCTGCTCGCTCTTGGGCAAGTGAACCGTTAGCACGCCGCCCTTCAACTCCGCGGAAATTTTCGCGGCGTCGATCGACTCGTCGATGGCAAAAGTGCGTTCGAAGTCGCCGATGCCGTACTCGGAATAGAGCAGTTCGACACCTTCGTGTCGGGGTTGTACGCGTCCGTAGATGGTCAGTTCGCCATTTTCGAACTTGATGTCGAGATCTTCCGGCGCAACGCCCGGCAAGTCGCCCGAGAGCACCAACTCGTTATCGGTTTCCCAGATGTCGAACGGCGGTGTGAATACGGCGACATTACGGGTGCGTTCGACCGGAGTTTCTTTCGTGGTTTCTTTTGTGCTTACTGCGGTGGCCATGATTGGTATCCTCCCGTTGGTTGTTGTCGTTTTGTCTTTGTTCTCGATTGTTTCGATCGGAAGCGGTGCGTCTGACCTGCCGGCCCGTTGAGGGGCCGCCGCGTCGTTCTCGACGCAAGCGGTTTGCCGCAGCTCGAGAAGACGCGACTTGTGCCCCCCTCTGTCGACCGGTCGCGCGGCACAGGCCGGCTGCGATCAGCTTGCCTTGACTTGGATGTGACGCGGTTTGGCCTCTTCCTTTTTGGGCAGCGTGATCGTGAGCACGCCGTGCTTCATCTCGGCCGATACGCGATCGGGGTCGACTTCGGCGGGCAACTCGACGATTCGCGAAAAACTGCCGTAGTTACGCTCGCGGCGATGCCAGGTTACGCCTTCGACGGCCGGCGGCTTGCGCTCGCCCTTGATGCTCAACTGGTTTTCGCCGTTGACGTAGATTTCGAGATCTTCGAGTTCGACACCGGGCAGTTCGGCCTCGACATAAAGGTTGTTGTCGTCTTCCCAGAGATTGAGGGCCGGAAAGCCCGCTACCATGGGGGCCAGCGCGCGGGGCAATGGCAATCGGCCACCGAGCCGACCAAACACACGATCGAATTCATCCTGCAAGCGGTTGACGTCGGGCCATACTGCGGTCAACGGTTGCCAACGCGGTACGAACATGGTTCTCATCCTCCTCTTTTCCCTCTGCTGTTTGACTGTTTGATTGTTTGATTGCACCGAACGTTGCCGGCAACGATGTGCCGGCGCATGGTTGCTCGTCACGGTTTTTTGATGGTGTCGCGGCTAGCGTGGTTGCCACCCAAGGGCGAACCGACACAGAACGGTGTGCAGCGGGTCGCGATCGCTGTGCCATCGGCGATGGCGCCGTTGGGCACAACCAGCCTCGCCACCCCGGCCGATCGTCGGACGTTTTGCCCGAGGCTACGGAACGAACACCAGGGCAATCCGAATCGACGCAAGGGGTGTGCCGCCCCACGACCCAGGATTGCGTCATCCAGACGGGCGCCTGAGTGATCCGCCTGCCCCGTCGGAAGATGCTGAACGAAACCAGATTGCGTGGGACGGCTCCCCGAGGGGGTGACTATCGCAATTGGCGTGCCAAATTCTCCACTCGACACAAATCACACAGATCGCCACCCTGCTTGCACCGGCGGCGTGGCCCATGTCGGGTTGTAAAAGTCGACGTAAGTGCGGTCGGCGCGAGCCTCAGCGTGTGGGAAGTGTGTCATTTTGTCCGGGCTCCACGGCGTCGCGCGGCCCGGGGGACCGGTGCGGTGGCCGGCGCGGGCGGCCCGGCGAAAGAGTCGGCGCGGGGCAGAAGGAAGAAGGGAAAAGGAAAGGGGAAACGCGGCGGGAAAAGTCTCTATCGCCATGCGTGAGCGGCTCGCGGGCAAGGTGGCCGCGCGGCAATTGGCGGGAACGCGCGACGCGACGGACGCACGGCGCGCGAAGATCAAACCAACAGCAACGATGGAGGAATACGGGAGAATAAAGAGCGAACGGACAGAACATCTTAATTCTTGCGGAAAGAATCGTTTGTCTTGCCTGTTTAGACGCGTTTTGTCCGCTGGTTCGTAAGAAAAGAACCGGCAAGATCGGTCGCCGCACAGGCTGTGCTGTCGGTAGACCGGGCCAGGCCGCGCGCGGCACAATGTTTGCGGAATTGGAACGATGCGAGGGCAACCCGCGTTGGATTAGGCCCACTGGCCCGACCGCCAGCGGCCCCGGGCACTGGTGGTGCCATGCTGCGGAGCCGCTGAGGCGCTGGGCCGCAAACAAACCGTGGTGCACAAGTCCTGAGAGGCCGATTCGTGGGGATCTCGCTATGAATCGGAACACAAACCGACCGAGGTGACGCTCATGGACACCGAGAAGCG
>WGDQ01000745.1 GCA_015493185.1 Planctomycetaceae bacterium | reverse complement strand
GCCCGTAAGGCGCATAAACCTGGGCCGATCTCGAAGGAAGAGGCTGCCGCTCAGGCAAAGACCTCGCCCGGGGCCAAGGCGCCGGCCAAGCCAAAGCGGGTGGTGCCGCCCATGCCGCCGAAGCCCGACTATGCCAAGCCGAAGCCCAAGGCGGCCAAGTCCGAAGCCACGGAATCGCGGCGTGGCGTGATGTCGATATTGTTTGGCTCGTTTCTCGGCTTGGGGTTCTCGTCGTTGGCCGCCACAAGCGGCTTGTGGACACTCGGGTTCGCTCGCTTCATGTATCCCAACGTGCGGATCGAACCGCCGAGCACATTCAAAGTTGGTTTTCCTTCCGATTTTCCTCCCGGCGTGGTGGAAACCAAGTTCAAAGCACAGTACGGCGTTTGGGTGGTGAACGGCGAGTACGCAGGCGAGCAGCAAATTTACGCGCTGCGCAGCGTTTGCACGCATCTTGGCTGCACGCCCAACTGGCTCGAGGCGGAGCAAAAATTCAAATGCCCATGCCACGGTAGTGGCTTTTACAAGGATGGCATCAATTTCGAAGGGCCCGCCCCACGCCCCCTGGAGCGGTATGCCATTCGTATTGCGGACGACGGGCAGATCGAAATCGACAAGAGCAAGATTTTCCAAGAAGAGCTGGGGCAGTGGTCTGACCCGGCGTGCTATATCCCTGTTTGACGGCGCCTCTTGGAGAGTCGGCGGGGTCGCCTTTCCGGCGACGCGGCTTCTTCGCGAGGCCGGCATAAAGCGGCGAATTCGTGTGTCGCGAGCGTAAATGAATCGTAATGAACGATTGGACGTGACGGCCGACAAAAGCCGGTTGTCGCGATGGAGGGATCGAGGGCATCGCGCCCTCGGGCGAAGTCGGTCCAAAGTTCTTTTGTTTGTCCGAAAAAAATCTGAAGCATAGCCGGTCGGAATTCTTATGTCTCTCGGCGAAACGATTCGCAACAGTCAGATCTGGAAAAGCATCTTTCGGCACCCGGCGCCCGTCGATCGTCGTAATCGGATCGTCGTGGTGCTGACCAACTTTTTCCTGCACCTGCATCCCGTGTCGATCAAACGACAAGGGATCGCTCTGAGTTACACCTGGTGCATGGGCGGCGTGACGTTTTTTCTGTTTCTCGTCGAAACCGTGACCGGTGTGCTCCTGATGTTTTACTATCGCCCCACGCTGGAGTGGGCCTACAACGACATTCTCGCGCTGCGCGACGTGACGTCGTTGGGCATTCTGCGCGAAATTCATCGTTGGGGCGCCCACGCGATGGTGATTACCGTGTGGCTGCACATGTACCGGGTGTTTTTAACCGGCAGCTATAAGCCTCCACGAGAATTCAACTGGGTCGTGGGGGTAATCTTATTGCTGTTAACGCTCTTGTTATCGTTCACCGGCTATCTGTTGCCTTGGGACCAACTGGCGATTTGGGCCATCACGGTCGGATCGAACATGGCCCGGGCAACGCCAGTGCTGGGCAGCGAGGGGCCGTTGCAATCGCTGCTCACGATTGGCGATATCGACATGATCACCGACGCTTCCGACGCTCGTTTCGTCTTGTTGGGGGCGAGGTTCGTTGGCGAAGAGACGCTCAACCGGTTTTACGTCCTGCACTGTATCGGAATTCCCCTGGCGGTCGCTTTGTTGCTGGCGATTCACTTCTGGCGAGTTCGCAAAGACGGTGGCATCAGCGGGCCGCTCTGATGCAGGTTGCCCGGGTGCAGCGGCAGGCGTGCAAAAGGGGGAAACTCGTCGCGAGACGGGCCGAACGTTCGGTCGACATCGCCGCAAGTAGTTGTCTTGCTTCGATGCGTGCGGAAAAACCAAGCGGCGCATCGGGCAGGCCAAGGATACGTGCTGAAAAATGCGTTTATCGATTCGCGGACCATTGGCTTGCAACGCCTGCCGATTGCAGGGCCGCTGGACTGAATCGAGCCGGTGCCAGGCCGATTGGCTGGCCGAACACTGAGGCCGGCGGCGGTTTTTTTCCGCTTCGCGAACAACCGACCTCTCACGAAAAGCAAAAAAGAAAACGCTGACAACGGACGATCAGGATCGCTATGCACGGCTCCGAACACGAATTCATTGAAGGGATTTCTTCCTTTCTCGGTCTCTATTACCTCGCGTTGGGTGTGATGAATGGCGGGGCCGCGCTATACCTTTGGCTGCGGCTGTCGAAGCCGCGGCAGGCACTCGTGTGGCTTATCGTCGGCTGTGTGTTCGTGTTGTTCGCGGCCCTGGCCATGGGTGGCACGCCGGTATTTATGCCCGAGGCAGCCAAAAACTTTATCAACAGCCTGAGCAACGCAGTTATTTACACGCTGGGAACCACCCTTGCGCTGGTGGCTCTCTATGTGTTTCGGCGTTATTGGGTGAAGCCGGTGGTAGCGTGGACCGGCCTGAATCTGGCCCTGCTGTTCATGGGCCTTTCAATGACCGACTCGGACTTTGCAAGCATTGTGACCAAGCCGGACAACGTGCCGATTGTTGGTCTGGTGTTTTTGCTCGGCTTCTTCACATGGCTCGCTACAGCGCGGGCGGTGGAAAACGATGATCGTGCGGCCCGTGGGCTCGATCCTGTGGAAAAAGAGGGGTCGGAAAAGGTGCTCGTGTGGCCCGATCTTGTTTACACCGAGCTGATCTGCATGGTGGCCCTGACCGTTGTGCTGCTGCTATGGGGCATTGCGTTGAAGGCCCCGCTCGAAGAGCCGGCCAGCAGCGTGAAGACGCCCAACCCCTCGAAGGCGCCGTGGTATTTTCTCGGGCTTCAGGAAATGCTGGTTTACTACGATCCGTGGATGGCGGGCGTGGTGGCGCCAAGCTTGATCATTTTCGGCCTGATGGCGATTCCGTACATCGACTTCAACAAGCAGGGGAACGGTTATTACACGATTAATCAGCGCAAGTTTGCCTACATCGTGTTTCAGATCGGATTTCTCGAATTGTGGGTCACGCTGATCATATTAGGCACCTTTCTGCGCGGTCCTAACTGGAACTTTTTCGGGCCGTACGAGACGTGGGATCCGCACAAGGTATTGGCGCTGAACAATGTGAACCTTTCCGACTTTTTCTGGGTGATCTGGCTCGAGCGCGGATTGCCCAAGGCGCCCCCCGGAAGCGGCTTTGTCACCGAGTTGGGCTACATCATTCTGCGCGAAGGGCCTGGCCTGCTACTGCTGGCGGCTTACTTCATGTTGATGCCGCCGCTGCTGGCTACCACGGTATTCCGCAAGTTTTTCGTCCGCATGGGATTCATTCGCTATATGGTGATGGTGACGCTGCTGCTTTTCATGGCGTCGTTGCCGCTGAAAATGATTTTGCGTTGGACGTTCAACCTGAAATACATCGTGTTTATCCCAGAGTATTTTTTGAACTTTTGAAGGCACGGTTCAGGACGGTTCAGGGCTGTGGCCGCGCGGCAGAAGTTTTCAGCAAGCGAGCCTCATCGCCGGCCGCGTTTGGCATCGGTCCTTAAGGCCCTAAGTAGCGAAAACGGTGCAGTTTTAGGTGCAATACCTTGAACTTGAATCGCTTCGCAAAGCGAGCGCGGTCGCACCAGGGTTTTTTGTTGGTTCGAGTAGGTCGTTTCTTTCTCTCGCGTGAGCGCATGAAATGGCCCGGTCGCCGGGCTGGGCTGTTCCGGAAAACAGCACGAGCTTCGAGCGGCCGCGAGAGAAGATGAATGTAGGGACAACGGGCCGGCATGGCCTGTAGGGAACTTTTCGGAAAAACCAATGCCCGCAAGCGAAAAGACCTGGCACAACATCAGGCTTCTGCACGTGGTTTTCGGCCTCACAGCACTCGGCATGCTGTTGGCCACTGTTTGGATGTTGTTTGCCGATCACAACCGCCAATGGAAACGGTATCAACGGGCCTATCGTAAAGTCGAGGCCTGGCGCACGGCCGGGCGTTTGCGAGAAGAGCAGACGCTTGAATATCCCGAGCGGGTTCGTAAGGCGCGCGAGGCGCTCGAAGCGGCACAAAGCGAAGTGCCACCGGCCGACTTGGTCGAAGAATTCCGTAAAGTGGTTGCGGAAAACGATCCCGATTTCAATTGGGATCCGGTTCAGGCCGCGTACGAGGCTCTGGCCGCTCAGCCGGGTCCGGCGACACGATCGGCGTTTATCGGGCAGCTCGAGACGATCATCTCCAATCTGAAAGTGCGTGAGGAAAACGCGCTGCGCGAACTGAAATTCGCTCGCGCCGATCTGGATGTGGTCAGGAGCGAACTGGGAATTGCTATTGGCCACGGGGTTACGGCCAGTGAAGAACGACGGCTACGCGGCAACGTGGAGCGGATGCGCGACGTCGTGCGCGAGAAAACGATCGAGTACCACGCGATATCCACATATCGTCAGGCACTCGAAGATTTGCTGGCTGAAATCAACGCCGATGTGGTCAAGGCGCAAAAGGAACTCGATGCGGCCAACGCAGAGATTGAGCGGCTGCACACGGCACTGAAAGAGCAGACCATATCGCCCGGCGAGGGGATTCTGGAGTGGCCGATTCTCTCGGCGTTCAATTCGCCCGACCGCATCGAGCAAGTGTGGCTGCCTGAACTGAAGATCGACTACAACTTCAAGAAAGTGGCCCGTTTCGATCGCTGCATCACGTGCCATCAAGGCATCCAACGCACGGCACCCGGCTCGGCCACCGAACCATTCATCGAACACGAGCATCGCGTGACGCTCGAGTTGGCTACCGACAACCGTCCGGTGGATGAAGAAGGCAATCCGCTTCAGCCCACGATGGACCGGCTCAACGACTTTTTGGATGCCGCCTATGGCATGTTGTTGGCCGATTCGGGCGTGCTCGCCCCGAACGACGTGACCGTGCACGTAGTGTATCCTGAGAGCCCTGCGGCAAAAGCGGGATTGCTTGTTGGCGATGTAATCGAGCAAGTGAACGATGCACGCATAATCGACAAAGAAACCGCGATGCAGTACTTGCTCGAAATCGTGGACTGGGGCAAGCCGCTGAAGCTTGTCGTGCGGCGAGGTTTGCCGCACCCGTATGCGAGCCATCCGCGGCTCGATTTGTATCTCGGCTCGTTCAGCCCCCATAAGATGATGGAATTCGGCTGCACGATCTGCCATGAAGGGCAGGGAAGCGCAACAGAATTTCGTTGGGCGGCTCACTCTCCGAACGATCCGCTACAACGCCAAAAATGGCGGGAGAAATACGGCTGGGTGAGCAGCCACTACGTGGGGCATGGGAATCACCCACCTGTGGGACTTCCCCATGTATCCCAAGCGGTTTGCAGAAAGCAGTTGTCTGAAATGCCATTTCGATGTGGTTGAGCTTGGCCCGAGCAAGCGGTTTCCCAACCCGCCGGCCCCCAAGGTGCTCGAGGGCTACCAGTTGGTCAAGCAGTTCGGATGTTTTGGGTGCCACGAAATCAATGGGTTCGACGGTCCGGACCGACGCGTTGGACCTGATCTACGGGCCGAACCGCCTTACTACGCCGCGGCGTTGCAACTGCTGACCGATCCCAATCTCAGCGACGACGAGCGGCGCCTCGCACAGGCCGTGGCAGCCGACCCGACCGACGCCGAATCGCGTGCCCGGCTAGCCGAACTGATCGAGGCCGATGCGCAGGCAGAGGAAGGCGACGCTCGCCTCAGTGCCCAATCGCATAAGTTGGCCGACATCCTAGGCTCTGAGACGGAAACCCCCGGCCGACTTCGCAAGGTTGGTCCCAGCCTGCGGTATGTGGGGCAAAAGGTCGATCGCCGATTTCTCTACGATTGGATCCGCGATCCGCAACATTTCCGGCCGACGACGCGCATGCCTCGCTTTTTCGGCCAGTGGGACCACCTGAAAGATGGCATCGGCATGGAACACGCCAGCTCGTCTCATGAGCAGGGGGAAGGTAAACACCACGGCGGCACTGGAAGCACGTCGGATGAGGAAAGCCATGCCGACGACGATGAGGAGAGTGCTTCCGACGAAGTGCCCGAAGGGTTGGCCGTGGCACAAAAGTTCGAACCGGTCGAAATCTATGCCCTGACCGAGTATCTGTTGGCCAACTCGCAGCCATTCGAGTACGACCCGCTTCCCGAAAAGGCAGACGCAAAGCGTGGCAAGCAACTGTTCCAAACGCGCGGCTGCCTGGCTTGCCACCGCCATCACGAGTTTCCCGATGCGGAACATCCTCGTTCGGACTTCGGGCCCGATCTATCGCGCATCGGTGCCAAGCTATCGGGCAAAGGCGACGACGGTCGTCGGTGGCTGTACACGTGGCTCCGGCATCCCGACAAATACCATGCCCGCACGCGTATGCCCGATTTGAAGCTTGAGCCTTACACCGAAGGCAGCGGCGAAAATGCCGTGCAGATCGATCCGGCAGCCGACATCGCGGCGTACCTGATCGAGTCGAGCCAGCCGTGGCAGCCGGGCGAGATGCCTGAAATCGCTTCGCTGACCGAAGCGCTCGACGAGCTGGCGTTGGAATACCTGAGCAATACGTTCACCGAGAGCCAGGCCCGCCGGTACTTGAAGCGAGGCATCCCGGAAGGGCTGGCCTCAGAGCTCAAGGGAGCCGAATTGGCCCTGATTGGCGAGGGCCAGATGACGCTGGAGAAAAAGCTCGACTACATCGGCCGAAAGTCGATGAGCAAGTACGGCTGCTTCGGCTGTCATGACGTGCCGGGGTTCGAGGACGCCAAGCCGATCGGCACCACGCTGGCCGATTGGGGACGGAAAGACACCTCGCGGCTGGCTTTCGAACAGATTAGTACGTACATCGCCAAAAAGCTCGGCGATGGTCATGAAGTGAAGGTTGAAGACCTGGACCCAGACACCGGATTCTTCGTTCACGCGTTGTTGAACCATCGCCGCGAAGGCTTCATCTGGCAGAAGCTGCACGAGCCCCGCAGTTTCGATTACAAGAAAACCGAAACAATGGGCTACAACGAGCGTCTGCGGATGCCGAAGTTCCCACTTTCAGACAAGCAGATCGAATCGATCATCACGTTCGTGCTCGGGCTGGTTGCCGAGCCGCCAGCCGATCAGTACGTTTTTCATCCCGACCCGCAGCGCAAGGCCGAGCTGGCTGGCACGGAGGTGCTCGATAAATTCAACTGCACCGGCTGCCATATGTTGCAGACTGAAACGTGGGAATTCACGTTCAATCCCGAGACGTTCACTCGCGACTTCGGCAGCTCAGCCCCATACAGTTTCGATTTCCTCATGCCGCATTTCACGCCGGAGGAAATCGAGAAATCGAAGCAGGTCGATCGTCGTGGCCTGGGCCATGGCAAGGTGGAGGGCCTGCCGCTGAGGAGTACCGACGGCAAGATCGTGACCGATGAGCACCCCGAAGAAGAGTTTCCAATCCACTACTTCGATCTTTGGAAGCCGGCGGTGCTGAACGGTGAGATCTGGGTCGTGGGCGGACCGAGCTTGATGGTGCCCGTCGCCTCGATCACGAAGCAGTGGCCTGCGGTTGGCGGGCATTTGGCGCGTTATCTTCACCCGGTGGTGTTGAAGCAGTCGCCCGATCCGAACGTGAAGCCGAGTGATGCGTGGGGCTGGGTTCCGCCGCCGTTGGTGAATGAAGGCATCAAAGTGCAAACCGAGTGGCTGCACGAGTTCCTGCTCGATCCCTATCCGATCCGTCCGGCGGTTGTACTGAGAATGCCGAAATTCAACCTCTCGTCCGACGAAGCATCGCGGCTGGTGGATTATTTTGCCGCGACCGATGGCGCTGAATTTCCTTATGAGTTCGACCAGCGGACGCAGGAAAGCCATTTGGCCACGATGGAAGCGAAGCATCCCGGCTATTTGGACGACGCGCTGCGGATTGTTGTAGACAACAACTACTGCGTGAAGTGCCATCTCGTGGGCGACTACCGACCGCCGGGCAGTGTGACTGCATTGGCTCCGAACCTGGAGCGCGTGCACAAGCGGTTGCGTCCTGAATTCGTGCGTCGCTGGCTCGGCAAGCCCAAAAGTCTGCTGCCTTATACCGGCATGCCAGACAACTTCGAGAAACCGGCTCCGCAGGAGCTGTTCAAGGGAGACCGGCTCGAACAACTGGATGCGGTGGTCGACCTGCTGATGAACTACGACCGATTGATGCAACGAAAAACGTCGATTTCCGCCATGGTCAAACCGCCGGCACCCGCTGCCAAAGGCGAGGCGGGACAGGCAGGCGGACAATAACGGGAAAAGTGAGACAGTAGCACACAAAGGTGCGGCAAACTGTCGCAGGCCGATCGTGGCATATCGGCATGCGGCGTCATGCTCTACGGTTCAAGGAATCCAACGAATGGTCAGATGGCGAAAGCTCGCGTATAGTTTAGCGACATTAATTTGCTTGTCGCTGATTGGTGGTGCCTGCAACAGCGGTTCGTCTTCTCCTTCTCCACCGCCGGGAGTTACCGGCGATGTGGCGCCGCCGGCAGTTGATCTCGGCGGGGCTGAAGAGCCGTCGGAGAGCGAGGCCCCCTCCCAATAGCGACACCGGATGCTCAGCGATTCCTGGGAGAACCCTACCATGAAAACCGGGCGACGATCGTTGCTGTTTGGGGCCGCTTCGTTTTTCTTGTTGCTGCCCATTGCCACCGCCACCGAGTGGGGCAACTTGAGCGGGCGATTCGTTTACGACGGACCGCCGCCCGAGCGGGCCAAGTTGAACGTCAACAAGGATGTCGAGTATTTCGGTGATCGCGACCTGCGCGATGAGTCGCTGATCGTCGCGCCCGATGGGGGGCTGGCCAACGTTGTGGTTTACCTGCGCACGAAGAAAGTGCCGATTCATCCCGACTACGAAAAACAGGCCCATGCCAAGGTGGTACTCGACAACAAGGGAGGGCGGTTCGAACCCCACATTTTGCCGGTTTGGCTCTCGCAAACCTTGGTGATTCGTAACGCCGATCCCTGCGGCCACAACAGCAACTTGCAGCCCATCGCTGATGTGGGCATCAATCCTCTGATCGCCAGTGGGGGCGAAGTCGAGCACCGTTTCAACCGCGCGCAAAATATTCCCGTCCCGGTATCGTGCAACATTCACCCGTGGATGCGGGCCTACGTGTTGCCGCGGCCCAACCCCTATGTGGCGGTGTCGAAACCCGACGGCACGTTTGAAATCAAGAATCTCCCGGCCGGCATGGAATTGGAATTTCAGGTGTGGCAGGAAAAGGCGGGCTATGTCACGAAGGCAACGGTGAATGGCAAACCGGTGCAGTGGAAGCGCGGCCGATTCAAAATGACGCTCAAGCCAGGCGACAACGATTTGGACACCATCAAGCTGCCGCCTGAAATTTTTGAGAAATAGAAAAGAAATAGGAAAACAACGAACAGGCGCAGTTCCCCCCCAAGCACTCACCGCACGATGGCCACACGTAGCGGGTGCCGTTTTTGTGCAAAGCACCACGGCTCTTGTGCAAAAACGATAGACGCTTGGGCAATGGGGAGAACCGATCACAAACCAAAACGACAACATCACACACACTGGTGCCTCGGTATCTCTATGCGAGGCGGGGCGGCTTTTTCAACGAGGAAGGAATCAGACCGATGCGTAACAAAGCATGGTACGTGGGCGGCGTCCTGGGTGCTTCACTGGGCGTTTTAGTATGGAGCGGATGCGGTGGTGGCTCGTCTTCGAGCGGTCCGGCTCCCGATTCCGGTCGGGCGGCGGCAATTCGCACCGGTGGCGGCGACGGCAACGGTGGCGGCGGCAGCACTGCGGCAAGCGAGACGGGCACCGGCTGGGGCAACTTGAGCGGCACGTTCGTTTACGTGGCCGATCCGCCGCAACTACCACTGCTGCCGACAGGCGGAAAGGATGCGCCGGTCTGCAACCCAGAGGGCATTCCCAACGAAGCGTTGGTCGTCGACTCGGGTACCAAGGGGATCAAAAACATTATCATCTTCGCTCGTAAGGTGTCTCGCATTCACGACTCTTACGACGCAACGGCCGAGGAAAAAGTCGTCTTCGATCAGGAAAAATGCATCTTCAAACAGCACGTGCTTCCGATGCGCGTGACGCAAACGCTGCTGATCAAGAACAGCGATCCAATCGGTCACAATACGAACATCAGTCCGCCGGCCGACCAGGGCACCAATCCTCTGCTGCCGCCGAAGGGCGAAACGACATACAAATTCGGCAAGCAGCAGAACACGCCCGTTCCCGTGTCGTGCAACATTCATCCGTGGATGAAGGCATACATCCTGCCGCGCAAGAACCCCTATGCGGTTGCGACCAATGAGCAGGGCAAGTTCGAACTGGTCAATTTGCCTGCTGGTGAAGAAATCGAGTTTCAGGTCTGGCACGAAAGCGCGGCAGGCAATCGTGGCGCGCTGGTGATCGATGGGCTTACCAATGATCGCGGTCGCTTCAAAAAGAAGGTCGAGGCCGACGGTTCGGTCGACCTGGGCGAAATCAAGGTACCGGCTTCGGCCTTCAACCTCTAAAGAGTAGCTGTCTGGCCTCGTGCACGGTGCCTGAAACGATCCGTGCCGAGGCCAGTGGAGAAACGTTTTCGAATCATTGGAAAACTTCGGACCGGCTAACCAAGAGCGAAACTCACATCGGTCATTAAGCGGCTGGCGAGATGCAAGAACTCGCAACCGGCCATGCTGATAGACCTTGTGAGCCGCTCGGACTTTGGATCATCGAGATGATGTTGGGTAAACACCTTGCAAGTAGGGTGGGTGCGGTCGTTCTCGGCGGCCTGTTGCTTTCCTTTTTTCCCGGCTGCGGAGGAAGTCCTCCGGCGACATTCCGGTTGAATATGGAAGGCCGATCGCCCGATCAGTTTTCCGCCGAGCAAAAGCAGCTTGTTGTCGACATTCTGACTGCCGCTTTCGGCACCCCCGACGATCCCTATATTTTCCCCGAAACGGGCTTGGATCTCGAAAAGCTGCGGATCGCGGCCGGTCCCACCTATTCCGAAGCGGAAGGTGTGCGGCATGGATTGTTTCGGCAACATTGTGCCCACTGCCACGGCGTGACGGGCGATGGTGCTGGTCCTACTGCGGCGTTTCTCAATCCCTATCCTCGCGACTTTCGCAAGGGGGTGTTCAAGTTCACCTCGACCGGTCCTGGCGCAAAACCGACGACCGACGATTTGAAAAAGACGCTCCGCAATGGCATTCAAGGCACGGCGATGCCGTCGTTCGTGCTATTGCCCGAGGCGGAAATCGAAGCGCTGGTCGAATACGTCAAATACCTGAGCATTCGAGGACAGGTCGAGGCTTCGCTGTTCCTCTATCTGGAGAACGAAGAAGATTTGCCCGAGAGCCGGGATGCCTTGCTCGACGAGGTGTTGCTGGTTTCGAATCAGTGGCGCGATGCGGAGAGCCAGATTGTTGTGCCCGATCTCAAGGCGCTGCCGCCGCGGGATTCTTCCGAAGAGCTAGCGGCCTCGATCGAACGAGGACGCGCACTGTTTCGAGACGCCAAAACCGCCCAGTGCATTAAGTGTCATGGTCCCACGGGGCTGGGCGACGGCAACGACGAAGGCGATCTGTTCGACGATTGGAACAAGGAAAAGGATCCGGCCCATCCCGAGCTGTGGGCGTTGCCCAAACAAAAGCTTCGCCCCCGCAATTTGCGTCTGGGCATTTATCGCGGCGGACGAGCTCCGGCCGATATCTACCGACGCATATTCGCAGGGATCAAGGGCACGCCGATGCCCGCCGCCGGAAAAGTGCTGAAACCCAATCAGATCTGGGATCTGGTGAACTATGTGTTACAGTTGCCCTATGAACCATCGCCTAATCGGCCCGAGGAGACAACCAAGTTGACGCGAGCCCGGCTGTGATGGGGCGTTTGCAAGCTGCGTCAAGAACACCTAACAGGGGGACGAGTCGTATGCTTGCAAGCTGTTAGCGAACTCGCCAGATCGGCTTGGCTCGCGTGAAGTGGCGGGAGTTGGCGATGCCGCAAAGATAGGTGCCTTGTCGTTGTTGCCTTGTCGTAGCAAGACGCCTGGCAGCAAACTCCGGTAAACGGCGAGAAAACTCGAGCAACGAAAAAGAGCAACCGGCCGCGCAGGTTTCACTTGCTACCCGGTTCGGTATCGGTCGACAGATAAAACCGCATGCATGCCCGTCGAGTTTGGGCCCGATGAGTTCAAAACGAATGAGCGGAGAACGATCGTGACACGTTTTTGGATCTTCTTGTTCTTGCTGGTTCCGATCCTCGGCGTCGGTGTGTTTCTTTGGGCCCCGTATGCTGGAGTGTATTTACCGCAGGACGTTTCGACGCATGGGCACAAGATCGACCATCTATTCACCTTCATCCTGCTGCTAACCGGCGCTGTTTTCATTGCCACCGAAGTGGTGCTGGTGGTGTTTATGTGGCGCTATGATCGTGAGCGGAACCAAGATCCTGTGAAGTTCACGCATGGCAGCCACAACCTGGAAATGGTGTGGACAATCATCCCCGCCGCCACCCTGCTGTTCATCGCCATCTATCAGATGAACGCCTGGGCGGAAGTGAAAATCGACCGCCCCGACATTCCGCCCACTTTGAAAGTGACCGCGAGGCAGTTCGAGTGGCGGTTGCAATATCCGGGCCCTGATGGCGTGCTCGACACGCGCGACGATATTCACACCGTGAACGATTTGCACATTCCGGTCAACGAGCAGATTCTGATTCACCTGGAAAGCGACGACGTGCTGCATAGTTTCTTCCTGCCGAATCTGCGCATCAAGCAAGATGCCGTGCCGGGCAGCACGATTCCCGTGTGGTTTCGAGCAACTGAAATCGGCGCGTTCGATCTGGTTTGCGCCGAACTATGCGGTTGGGGTCACTACAAAATGAAGGGCCGGTTGACAATCGAATCGCGTGAAGACTTCGAAAACTGGCTGGAGCAAAAACGCCAAGAACAAGAGGCTGTTCAATGAGTGCGACGATTGCCCATGGTCATGAAGGCGCGCATGGAGATGCGCATGCCCATTCGGGAAGCTTTCTGACGACCTACGTGTTTTCCCGCGATCACAAGGTCATCGGAATCCAGTTTCTCATCTCGACGTTGCTGTGGTTTGTCGTAGGTGGGCTGCTGGCTTTGGCCGTTCGCTGGCAGTTGGCCTGGCCATGGGCCGATATGCCGATTGTGGGGCGCATGCTATTTTCAGCCGAGGGCGGTCAGATTTCGCCCGAGTTCTACACCATGCTGTTTACGATGCACGCCTCGGTGATGATCTTCTTCGTGATCATTCCGATTCTGGCCGGTGCGTTCGGAAACTTTTTGATTCCACTAATGATCGGTGCGGAAGACATGGCCTTTCCGACGCTCAACATGTTGAGCTATTGGGCCATGTGGCCGGCCTTCATTTTGATGACCGCCAGCTTCTTCGTAGAAGGAGGTGCGGCATCGGCCGGATGGACTGCTTACACGCCTTTGGCCAGCGTGCATCAGGCTGCGCCAGCAAGCGGTACGGGCCAAACCCTGTGGTTGCTGGGTCTTATCTTCGTCGGCATCTCGTCGATGATGGGATCGGTCAACTATATGACCACAATCATCCAGATGCGGGCCCCCGGCATGACCATGTTCCGCCTGCCGCTGACCATCTGGGCGATGTTCATCACCGCCGTGTTGCAGGCTTTTGCGCTGCCCGTACTGACCGCGGCGCTGTTCATGCAGGTGCTCGACCGGGTACTCGGAACGGGCTTCTTTGTGCCCGAGGGGCTGATGATCAATAACGAAACCGCCGGTGCGGGTGGCGGGCAACCGCTCTTGTGGCAGCATTTGTTCTGGTTCTATTCGCACCCGGCCGTGTACATCATGATTCTGCCCGCGATGGGCATGGTATCGGACATGATTGCGACCTTCGCCCGCAAACCGATTTTCGGCTACAAGCCGATGGTTTACGCGATTGCGGGCATCGCTGGTCTGGGCTTCATTGTTTGGGGCCATCACATGTTCATGTCTGGCATGAACCCGTATTTGGGTATGACCTTCATGCTGGCCACGATGATGATTGCCTTGCCCAGTGCCATCAAAGTGTTCAACTGGCTGGGCACCATTTGGGGAGGCAAGATCGAACTGACCACACCCATGCTCTTCTCGCTGGCGTTCGTGTCGATGTTCATCATCGGTGGTTTGTCAGGCATCTTTATGGCTGCCACGCCGGTGGATCTGTTCATCCACGACACGTATTTCATCGTAGGACACATTCACTACGTGCTCTTCGGAAGTTCGGCGTTCGCCATTTTCGGCGGTATCTACTATTGGTACCCGAAAATGTTCGGCCGCATGATGAACGAGACGTTGGGCAAGATCCACTTCTTGCTGTCGTTCATCTTTTTCAACGGCACGTTTTTCACAATGCACATTCTGGGGGCGGGCGGCTTTCCGCGGCGATTGGCCGACCCCTACCACTACGAAGCCTTTAAGCACATGCAGCCGATGAACCAGTTCATGACCATTTGTGCTTTGGGCATGGGTGCCGCGCAAATCATTTTCGCGATCAACTTTTTCGGCAGTCTGTTTTTCGGCAAGCGAGTAGGCCGCAACCCGTGGCGCGCGAACAGCCTGGAATGGCAGGCTCCCAGCCCGCCCGGCCATGGCAACTTCGATTTTCAGCCTGTTGTGTATCGCGGGCCGTATGAATTCAACTCACCCGAGGTCGACGAGGATTATTACCCGCAAACGCAACCACCGCCCGAGAAAGGCGGTCAAGAAAAACAAAAAGAAGGCGAGCAACACTAACGCCATGTCGCTCGGCGGTTTTTCAATTCACAGCATTCTCGGTAGTCCCACGCCATTCATGGTCGAAACAACGCATGCAACCGAAAACGCCTGGCCTCACCGCATGGCCGTGCTGTTGGCGTGCGCTACTTTTCCGTTGCTGTGGGTCGGGGGGCTGGTCACAACAACGCAGTCGGGCATGGCCGTGCCCGATTGGCCAACGACGTACGGCTACAACCTGTTTCTCTACCCGTGGCAAACGTGGTTGTTCGGTCCGTGGGACCTGTTCATCGAACATGGCCATCGGCTGCTCGGGGCGACGGTTGGATTGCTGGCAATCGCCACGCTGGTTGTCTTAATTCGATACGAGCGGCGTCGCTGGGTGCAGGGCTTGGGGCTGGTCGTATTGCTGGCAATTATCGCGCAGGGCACACTCGGCGGGTTGCGTGTGATTGAAAACGCTCGAATGCTGGCGATGATTCATGGCTGCTTTGGCCCCGCGGTGTTTTCACTAATCGTCGCGTTGGCCGTGGTCACATCGGACTATTGGCGCCACGCGCCACTGGCGCAGGCCACTTCAGCGTCGGGACGGCTGCAACGTCTCGCGATGCTGACCACGGGACTGGCATATTTTCAGTTGGTGCTCGGGGCGCAGTTGCGTCATTTGCCCGCAATGGCCGATCCGGCGCAGTTCCGTGCGGCCCTTGCGTTTCATCTGTTCTTCGCCGCCGTGTTGGCATTTCACGTAGGCTTGCTGCTGGTCCGTGTGTGGCAGCATCAACGCACCGAGCCACTGCTGCTTCGCCCCGCGGCGCTGCTCAGCGGCCTGCTGGTCGGACAACTCATCTTGGGCGGCCTGGTTTGGATTGCGAACTACGGTTGGCCGGCATGGGCGGGAGAACATTGGTGGACCGCTTCGCACTTGACGGTTGCGGGCGGTTGGTTGCAAACCCATGTGACCACCTTGCATGTGGCAACCGGGTCGTTGATTCTGGCCACGGCACTAACGACGGCGCTGCGTGCGTTGCGGTTGCTTCGTGCCGCGAAACAACGAATCGGAACGCCGTCGTCCGCAGTGTGGTTGTTGGAGGTGGCCGCATGAGTGCTTCCGCTGTGGAATGTGCGCGGCCCCGTTCGGTTGCTCTCGCGCGGTTGCGCGACTACACAGAGCTGTCGCGACCGAAGATCGCCGCATTCTCCTTGATGACCGTGGCGGTGGGAGCAGTGCTGGGTGCATGGGGAATGCCAAGCCCCGCTGTGTTCCTGCACGTGATGCTGGCCACGACGTTGCTGGCCGTGAGCGCCAGCTCTTTGAACCAATATCTAGAGCGTCACCGCGACCTGCGGATGCGCCGTACCCTGTCGCGGCCTTTGCCTGCCGGCCGCTTGCGCAGCGAAGAGGTTTTGGTTTTCGGATTGCTGACCGGCCTTTCGGCATGCCTGTGGCTTTTGGCCATCGCCGGATGGGTTGCATCGCTGTGCGGCCTGGCGACATGGACGATCTACGTTGCGATTTATACGCCATTGAAATCGCGCACCACGGCCAACACGGCAATCGGAGCTGTGGCCGGTGCGCTGCCGCTGGCGATTGGTTGGTTTGCTGTCGGCGGCACGTGGAACATTCAGCTCGCGGCACTATTGGTACTGCTTTACCTTTGGCAGTTTCCGCACTTCATGGCCATTGCCTGGCTCTACCGCTACGACTACGCGGCGGCCGGCCTGCGGATGCTGCCTGCGGTAGACGCCACCGGCGAGCGAGCCGGCTGGCAGGCGTTATTGGCCTCGGTGGCCTTGCTGGCAGTGAGTGCCGCGCCTTGCCTGTGGATACTCGGCGGGCCGATGTACTTGCTAGGCGCAATGATCGCAGGCCTGGCCTACGTTGTGGCGTCAGCCCGATTTCTGGTTCGGCGTGACGACGGACGAGCCCGACAACTGTTGCGGGTTTCGTTGGTGTATTTGCCCAGCGTTTTCGCGTTGCTTGTGCTGGCTCAGTTGTGGTAGAGCGATCCGGAGCCACTGGCTGTAAAGAGGACGGGCAGGATAACAACCGAATCGTGTGCAGCGAGCAGAATGAAATGATAAGACAAACGACCACGCGGCCAATGAGGTCCACCTGTGCCGCTGCGGCCGAGAAAGACCTGTTTTAATTGCGGGTTGCTCGAACAACAGAACAGACGCAAGAAACAGCAAACCAACGGCAAACAGCCGACTTTCGGAAAGATACAAGAGACTCTGACCTGGAAATCACAGGGAAAAACAGTCCCATGGCGACAGCAGGACACGCACATTCGGATTCGTTTCAGTATCAGCCGGCGCTGCCGATTCCAAACGGCAAGCTGTGCATGTGGTTGTTCCTTTCCACCGAAATCATGTTTTTCGCCGCGTTGATCGGCACGTACATCGTGATCCGGTTTGGTGCGCCGGTGTGGCCGTTTTCGCACGAAGTGCATCTGAGCGAACCGATCGGCGCTTTCAACACCTTTGTGCTGATTTGCTCCAGCGTGAGCGTGGTGTTGGCCCTGGAAGCGTCGCGTGCCAATCGAGCGGGCGCGGCCAAGGGTTGGATCGCCACCACGCTTGCGCTCGGTGTGCTGTTTTTGGGCGTGAAGGCCTACGAATACAATGCCAAATTCGGTCACGGCATCTACCCGGCCCTGCCACGCAGCCGGATGTATGAAAAGCCCGACTTGTACTTCGCCTCGGCCGTGCGACAGCGGATTCAGGCGTTGCGGGCGGAAATCAATGCCAAGGGTGCTGAGAACCTTACGGAACAAGACCAGCAACGACTGCAACTGCTGGACGAGATTGCCGCCGATCCGGCCTTGGGTCCAGATCCGACACGAGCAAGCCTGACGGCACTGGCATTGCGCATCATGCCGCTGGGCACCGCGCCGGGCGAAGAGGAATCGCACCATGCCGGGCTGAACGACGAACACCCCTGGCTGAAGTTGCCCATTGTCGTGCCGGGTGGCAACATGTGGGCCAGCACCTATTTCACGCTGACCGGATTCCATGCCTTGCACGTGCTCGGGGGACTGGTGGTTTTCGCCCTGCTGCTCTTCATGCGGCTCGACGCCGGCAAGGCCAACTTCATCGAAAACATCGGGCTTTATTGGCATTTTGTCGATATTGTCTGGATCTTCCTGTTCCCACTGTTGTATTTGTTTTAGAGTGACTCCGAGCATAGCGGGTTGCGAATGGTCGCTTCTTACCGTTTGCCGGGTGTTTCACGTACAAGGTCGCCAGACGCACAACCGCGGTTCGGGGAACGCAGAGGGAAAGTTAAATCCTGAGTAGCAAGCGATACGCAGGCTGGACAGAATGAACAAGGCCTGTTCGCCTGTTCGCAATCAGTTTCATAAACAGCAACGTAGCAAGCGATGCACTCCCGCGCGGCGCGGGGGGCCGAAAATAGCGCAGGCAACCAGAGAACAAAAGAACCGGAGAGATCCGTATCATGTCCGCTAACGCTTCAGGCGAAACGGTCGTCGATCCGCACGCAGCCGAACACGGGATCGGCAAATACATTGCGGTTTTCGTGGCACTGATCGTGCTGACCGGGGCTTCGTTTTTCACATACTCGAGCCTTTGGCCATTTCACGACGAGCCTGCTGTTGGCCGCCTGTTCATGATGGCCGTTTCCTGCACGAAGGCGACGTTGGTCATGTTGTTTTTCATGCACCTGAAGTGGGAGGCCAACTGGAAATACGTGCTGACGGTTCCGCCAGCCATCATGGCTATTTTCATCATGTTGGCTCTTGTGCCAGATATCGGCTTGCGATACCGCATTGCTTCGCCCAAGCGACGGGCATTCATGGCCGAGCCGCTCGACGTTGCCAGTGTCGAGGCCGGCTCGCACGCGGCCGACAACGGTGATCAGCAGCACGAGACCGGCGGCGAACATTGATGCTCGCGTGCGTGGCGCGCTCAACGGCCATGATTGGTCGTCCTTCGCCGAGCGACGGGATGCCACCGCGACTACTGGCGAACGAACGGTGCATTGCTCCGGTTTCGTGTGTTGTTTGCGCCGCTCCATTGCCGTTCCGTTCGCTTGTGCAATGCGGTTTGACGGCTCGTAAGCCTCTCCTTTTTTCAGCGTCGTGGATTATTTGTGTTATGGGCGATGCCGAGGCGGCCATCGAAGTGCGCGATGTCTCATTCCACTATGGAACGCGTCGCGCGCTGAACGAGGTTGGCTTCGACGTGCGGCCGGGCGAACTGTTCGCGCTGGTTGGCCCAAACGGTGGCGGGAAAACGACGCTGTTCCGGCTGTTAGCAACACTCGTGCCTTTGCAACACGGTACGATTCGCGTGTTGGGGCACGATGTGGCCCGTGAGCCGAACGAAGTGCGAGCCCGCATCGGCGTCGTGTTTCAAGCGCCGAGCGTCGACAAGAAGCTCACGGTGCGAGAAAACTTGCGTCATCAGGGCCATCTTTACGGGCTTTCTGGGCGCGCCCTGCGGGCTCGGGAAGACGAGATGCTGGAGGAATTGGGGCTGAGCGATCGCGCCGGCGATTTGGTCGAAAAGCTTTCCGGAGGCCTCCGCCGCCGCGTGGAACTGGCCAAAGGGCTGCTGCACCGACCGCATGTCGTGTTGCTGGACGAACCAAGTACAGGGCTCGACCCGGGCGCCCGCAGCGACCTTTGGGCCTACCTTGTACGGCTACAGCAAGAATTCGGCGTGAGCGTTTTGCTAACCACGCACTTGCTCGAAGAAGCCGACAAGGCCGACCGCGTGGCAATCATCGACGAGGGCTCGATTGTGGCCCTCGATACGCCCGAGGCGCTCAAAGCCACCGTGGGTGGCGATACAATATCAATCGAGGCCGACGACCCCGAGCAACTTGCTTCCGCGATCCGTGAGCAATTCGCGTTGGAGGCCACAGTTGTTGAAACAATGGTGCGGCTCGAACTGCCGGAGGCGCACCGCTGGATCGCTCGATTGATCGAGGCGTTTCCTGGTCGAATCCGTTCCATCACTCTCAGTCAGCCCACACTGGAAGACGTATTCATCGCCCGCACCGGACATCGCTTTTGGGCCGAAGGCGTGCAACATGCGTGAGTTGCCGGCCCCATAGGGGCTCGACCCGCCTCCCTGATCGCGCAGCGGTGCGGTGAATCGACGTCATCTTGTGTTTTTCGAATAGGGAACGACGAGCCATGGCGCAAGCAGTTGCCGATCCGATCACACGCACACCGCGGCCTTCGTATGGTCGGCCGGCTCAAGTGGTGGCGACACTCAGCGCACGCGAGTGGGTTCGCTTCTTGCGGCAAAAAAACCGCGTGTTCGGGGCCATCGGGCAACCGGCCGTGTTCTGGCTGCTATTTGGTGCGGGGCTAGGGCCTACGTTTCGGCTGCCGGGCACTGAGGCCACCGGGCTTAGTTATCGGGAGTACTTTTTCCCCGGCACCGTCATGCTCATCCTGCTCTTCACGGCGATCTTCACGACGATTTCAGTGATCGAGGATCGCCGAGAAGGCTTCTTGCAATCGGTGCTGGTGGCGCCCGTTTCGCGCTGGTCGATGGTGCTGGGCAAGCTCGTGGGCGGCGGTGCACTGGCGCTCGCCCAAGGTCTGATCTTTCTGGCCTTCGGAGTAACGATCGGCATCGCCTTCACGCCGTTGTCCGTTTTGTTGGCCGTAGTGTTTCTGGCGATTTGCGCTCTGGCGCTCACGGCCTTGGGTTTCGTGTTCGCCTGGGGCACCGATTCCACGCAGGGTTATCATGCGGTGATGAGCGTCGTGTTGTTTCCCATGTGGCTTCTGTCCGGTGCTTTTTTCCCGGCCGAAAAAGGCTGGCTTGCGTGGGTGCTGGCCGTGAATCCGCTAACCTATGGCGTGGCTGGTCTGCGGCGTCTGCTGTACCTGGGTGTCGACAATCCACCGTTGCCACCCGGGTTGCCATCGATGGCGACTTGCTGGGGCGTGACGCTGTTGTTTGCTGCAGTAACGTTCGCGCTGTCGGTGTACGTGGCCGGCCGACCTTCGCGGGGAGATCTCGTATGAAGCCGCGATACTTGCTTGCCGGTTGGGGCGCCGTGCTGATCGCGCTGGCACTGTTGTACGGCTGGCGCCATAGCCAACGTGAGCGGATCGAGCCAACGGCCACCTCGAACCAAGCTGCCGCTGCCGGTCAGGCCGGCCTGACTGGACGGCGTATCGAGCCGTTCACACTCACCGACGAGCAAGGTAAGCCGTTTTCGAGCGAGCGGCTCGAGGGCCGCTATTGGATTGCCAGCTTCTTTTTTACGAGTTGTCCCGGAGCGTGTATCCGGATCAATCAAGCGGTTGAAGATCTTCAACAAACTTTCGACACGCCCGAACTACAGTTTGTGAGCATCACCGTGCATCCGCAGTACGACAGTCCGGAAATCTTGCGGGAATACGCCCAGCGGTTTCATGCCGATTTTGAGCGTTGGCATTTTCTCACTGGCGACCCGGATGCTATTCGCGATGTGGCCCGAAGGAGATTTCTGGTATCGGGAGAGCCGGGCACGCACTCCGACCGTCTGATACTGGTCGACCCGCAGCAAACTGTCGTCGGCTATTTTCGAGGTACGGACCCAACAGACGTCGAACGGCTGAAGGCTCGTTTGCGCAAACTGCTCGAGGTGCGATCGTGAGCGGCTGGGGCTTCTTATCGGCGAAAGGGCTTGTGCCGGCAGGTGAGCCGTTCGGCTGCCCAACATGGGTGCCGATGGCATGGGGCGTGGCCGAGCTGCCAACAATCAATGCCGCGCTCAACGCCACCGCCACATTGTTGCTGATAGCCGGCCTGGTTGCCATCAAGCAGCATCGAGAAGTCGTGCACCGCTGGCTGATGCTGGGGGCCTTCGGCGTTTCGATTGCGTTTCTCGTGTGCTACCTCGTCTATCACGCGCAGGCGGGAAGCCGCCCGTTTGGCGGCAGCGGACCGGTGCGGGGGGTGTACTTCGCGATCCTCATATCCCACATTGTGCTGGCCGCCACGGTTCCGTTTTTGGCGATCGCGAGCATCTATTTCGGCTGGCGCGATCGCCGGGCAGCACACCGCCGTGTGGTGCGATGGGCCTTTCCCATTTGGCTGTATGTTTCTGTCACAGGCGTGGTGATTTATGCGATGCTTTACCATCTCTACCCGCCGAGCGGCGAAAAAACTATAATATCTACCCGTTCTTCCGTCGAATCGCAGTGTAGCGCCGCCAACCCGGAGCGCACTGCCGCAGTGCCGATTTCTTAAAGATCGTGACCTGTCGAGAGGCTGATCGAATTATGAACCACCAAGGCCGATACCGCTTGGTTTGGACTGTCGGCATCGCGATTGCGATGATCAGCCCGTTGGTATTTCCGCATCTTGCATGGGCATGTCCCAACTGCAAAGAAGCGTTGGCAAACGATGCGCAGCAGGGCGGCGATTTGGTGCAAGGGTTCTTCTGGAGCATCTTGTTCATGATGTCGATGCCCTTCACCATTCTGGGAACCTTCAGCGGCTACATGTACTACGAGGTCCGCAAGGCCCGTGGCAGCCGCCGGGAAGAAACATCCTCGCCACCGACGGACGAGGGACCGGTCGCCTCGTGAGGGGCCGCTTATCACAAATGCGTGTCATGCCACCGATCGCCCACTTTTTGTTTGGGCAGTTGGCGCTGCCTCGCAGCGCGATTCAACGTCAGGACGCGTGGCGCCCGCTCGACGAAGATTTCGCGGCCGGTGATCTCTCTTGATCGGCCCTGTTCTGCCCGGGATCGAAAAGCTCGTCGAACCCGCGCCATAGGGCACGTGCGTAGCGGAAGAACCACAGCGGAAACAGAAGGCAAAACGCGGCCAGCGGCACGATCATTTGGTTGGGGCGAATGCCCGCACCGAAATAAAGGCCAAAAAAAATGAACGTGACGAGCAACGACGTGATGAAGTAGTTGAAGTAAACAGAACCCAGGTAATAGCCGCCTTCGGGCTCGAAATCGAGTCCGCAATGGTCGCAGCTTTCGTTCATGCGCACCCAGCCGGCAAACAGTCGACCTCGGCCACAGGCCGGGCATCGCAAACGCAGGCTGCGTGCAAGAATGATCCAGAATCGCATGAGCCAATTCCCTGCCTAAGTGTAGTGCAACCAATGGCGCACGGTTGCGGCGAAGCTTGCGACGTTGTCCGGTCGCCATGAGCATTCCGCGGCCGCAAGCCTGGATTCTTCAAGCGGCTTCCGCCTCGCAAACGTTGTTGTTATCGTACAGCGTAGCGGGCCTATGGCAGAGGGCGCCGTAGAGCGTTTGCGGTGTTTTATCAGGCCGTAAGCGAACCATGCTGATGCGGCCAGCTTGTACCAACCGGCCTTGGTTTGCCGCTGGGCCTTCGGCAGGAAAACATCGCTGAGATCTTGTGTCAGCAGCAGTTTTGACTTCTGGCACGAAGACCCCGCAACGTGACGGATCGCGCTGGAACGGTGCGGCACCTGCTGCTTTTCGGCACAGATGCTACATGCCGGCCCGATCGCTCTGAGCGGCCCGCGCGACGTTGCGCCAACGACAGCGACTAACAGCCACAGCAATCGAGCTGCTTGTTGCAATAGGATGCCGGGGCGCATGCGATTCGCACGATGGTTTGGAGCCGTTGAAACACACCGTTTTGAAAGAATTTTTTCCGATGCGTGTTTTCGGCCAGTTGCTGCAACGCGTGGGGCTTTTCATCCCGCCGCTGGCGATTGTTTTGCAACTGCTCAATGCCATTTCGCTTCGCGACATGCTCGTGGCCTTGGTGGCGGCGGTGTCTGCCTTTTGGCTGGGGCGACTGATCGAGGGCTACGCCACCGGCTGACGCAACTCGCGGCAGTGGGCAGGCTGCCCCGCAAGCCGTTGGCTGGGGCCGATTTCGCACTATCGAGTCGAGGCTACTGCCCGAACGGGCATGGAATATGGGTCTCGGGCACGGGCCGGACAAAGCGCACTCTTCTTTCCCGCCGGCGGGGTCTGCCGTATACTGCAGATGGTGTAAGTTGTAGCATTTCAACCGTTTAGCCCGACGGCCAGGGAATGCCTCGCTTCAGGAGGGGAGCGGGGCGACGTTCTGTTCGTGCTCGCAGCGCCAACCTCCGGCGCAGGGGAAAAGGATGGGCTTGTTCCGCCGAGCGCGGCCACCGGTGGCGCTATTGGTTTTCATTTGGCTTGCGGTGGTCTCCGGGCCGCCGGCGCGAGCCCAATTTGGCGGTTTCGGCTTGCCGGAGCTGTCCAAAAGCGTGCTCGATCGAGCTGGCAGCAGCACACGCACCCACCTTGAGCAACTGAAACAATACATTGCCAACCAGCAGTGGCACGAAGCCATCGATGTGTTGCGTCAGGTTAGCGACACCGAAGGCGATAAAATGATCGCGGTCGACGACCGACTGGCGATCAGCATTCGTCAGTACTGCCAGCGGCGCCTGGTCGCACTGCCGCCCGAGGCACTGGCCATTTATCGCGAGCAAGTCGACGCCAAGGCACAGCGTTGGTACGAAACGGCACTCGGCGAGCGCGACCGATATGGCCTCGAGCGCGTTGTCGACGAATACTTTGCCAGCAGTTATGGCGACGACGCGCTGAACGCACTGGCCGAAATGGCCCTGGAAGCCGGAGAGTACGACGAAGCCCGCTCAAGATGGCAGCAGCTTTTGCCGCCGGAGATGCCGAAATCTCGTGGGCTAGCGCGGCCACACTATCCCGATGCCGACATGCCGCGCGAGGCTTTCGAAGCGAGATTGGTGCTCGTTTCTATTTTGCAAGGCGACTTGGAACGGGCCAAATCAGAACTGGCACGGTTCCAGGAAGGTTCTCCGATGCATCGGGGCATCTGGCAGGGCGGGACGGCCTTTATGCAGAAACGCTTTCTCGCCTGCTGAAGGCGGCGACGGATTGGTCGCCCCCCAAACAACAAGAAGGCTGGTTCACATTTGCAGGCCGCCCTGATCGAAACGGCCGTGCGCCGCAGGCGATCGACGTGGGAGCGCCGGCGTGGCGTGTGAAATTGCCGCCTGCTCCGCCATCCGATGCCACGGTGGCTCGGCGAGCCGGTTTGCCTCTGATGCGCGTGGCCGAGAAACATCGCCTACCACTGAGCTATCACCCCTTGGTCGTCGACGGCAAGGTGCTGGTCAACACACTATACGAGATCTACGCGTTCGACCTGAAAACCGGCAAGCGGTTGTGGAGTGCGCAATCGTCGATGGTTCGTCCGAATCGCGATCCACGACTCGATGTTTCGCGCAATGTGTTGGGCACGCCTCGTTTCACGATGACCGCCTTTCAAGGTCGGCTGCTCGCCAATCTAGGCCCCCCCGGCAGCAGCTCGCTTCCCGCACTAGGCAGGGAACTGGTTTGCATCGACCTGGCAGCCGAGGGTCGCCTGATTTGGAAAGTGGTGGCGGACGAAGAATCGTTGGTGTTCGACGGCGCACCGGTGTGCGATGGTCGGCGGGTTTACATCGGCGCCAGAAGATACGATATCAGTTCGGTATCGGCCTATGTGCTCTGCTTCGATGCAAACTCCGGACATCGGATTTGGAAGCGTTACCTTTGCGCGGCGAACTCGCCGGGCGGGGGGGTGTACAACGAAATCACGCACAACTTACTGACGCTTCGTTACGGCACGCTGTATTGCAACACGAACCTTGGCGCCGTGGCCGCCTTAGCGGCTCGCGACGGACGCGTGCGATGGATTGCCACCTACGAGCGCGTGGCCCGCCGAACCATCGGTGAAGACTATCACCACTTTTACCGCGACCTCACACCGTGCGTTTATGCCGACGGACGCGTTTACGTGGCCCCGTCCGACTCAGGGCACATTTTCGCCTTCGATGCCGCAAGCGGCGTCACCCTGTGGTCGACGGCGCCCGGTGCGGCCAACAGCATTGTGCACCTGCTTGGTGTGCGAAAGGGCAATCTGCTGGCCTCAGGAAAATCGCTTTGGTGGATCGACGCGCAGAGCGGCAAAGTGCGGCGGCGATTTGCCGAACAGGGACCGATGCAGGCATGGGGAAGAGGTGTTCTCGCCGGCGATTTCGTTTACTGGCCAACTCGCACCAAAATCTATGTGGCCACGCAGGCAACACCACCGGCGGAGCGGCCGATTACGCGCGTCATCGATCTGGCGGGCCGTCGGGCCGGTGCTACCGGCGGCAACCTGATTCCTGCCGGTCCGCTGCTGCTTGTCGCAGGCTACGACACACTGGATGCCTACAGCCAGTACAGTCAGTTTCAGAGCGACGGGGAGGCCGACCTGACGCAAAACGAACGCACACCGCACCGCTCGATCAACCCGTCGCTCGGCGAATGGCCGGTCGCAAAAGAACCGCCCACGAAGACCAAACGCATCAGACTCTCGAAAACGGACGCGGCTCGTTTGAAATCCGCTGCGGTAAGCGGCGGGCATCGCACGTCTGGCAACGGGCAGAGTGCGGTTGAACGTGCGTCGCGCTCGGTTGCCCAAGACCCTCGCAGAGAAAAAGCAAGATGAATGTTGACGACGTTTCGCCTGCCGGCGCGAGTCCGAATCAGGACGATATCCAGTTGGTGCAGCGGCTACACGATGCCTGCCAACGGGTGACCAGCGAGCTTTCGAAAGTGATCGTTGGCCAGCAACAGGTGATCGAGGAACTGCTAATCACCATGTTTGCCCAGGGCCATTGCCTGCTGGTCGGTGTGCCGGGATTGGCCAAAACCATGATGATTCGTGCGCTGGCCGACGCGCTATCGCTCGAGTTCAGCCGCATTCAGTTTACGCCTGATCTGATGCCCTCAGACATCACGGGCACCGAAGTCATTCAGGAAGACAAATCGACCGGCCAGCGGCTGTTCAAGTTTTTGCCGGGCCCGATATTCGCCAACGTGGTGCTGGCCGACGAAATCAACCGCACGCCCCCGAAAACGCAGGCGGCTTTGCTCGAGGCGATGCAAGAGCATCAGGTGACCGTTGGCGGGCAACGGCATCGCTTGGAAGAACCGTTCTTCGTTCTGGCAACGCAAAACCCGATCGAGCAGGAGGGCACGTACCCGCTGCCCGAGGCACAGCTCGATCGGTTCATGTTCAACGTCATGGTCGATTATCCAAGCGAAGAGGAGGAGCTCGAGATCGTGCGCCGCACCACAACCGACGTGCAGGCAAGCGTATCGCACGCGATATCAGCGGAAGAAATCCGCGAGCTGCAAAGAATTGTGCGTCGCGTGCCGGTGGCCGACCATGTGGCACGCTATGCCCTGAAGTTCACGCGTCTGACGCGACGCGAAAAGGGCGACGTGCCCGAGTTCATCGAGCGGTTTGTTTCCTGGGGTGCTGGTCCCCGAGCAAGCCAATACCTGGTGTTGGGGGCCAAGGCCCGTGCCGTGCTGCATGGCCGCATGTACGCCAGTTGCGACGACGTTCGTGCCGTGGCGGCTCCCGTGCTACGACATCGCATTCTGACCAATTTCAACGCCGATGCCGAAGGCATCAAGCCCGACGACATTGTGCGACGGCTGATCGACGTGATTCCCAGCGAAGAAGAGGCTATCGGTGGAAGCCTTCCAGAAGTATTTAGATCCGCAGACGCTGGCTAAGCTCGAAGGGCTCGAACTACGCGCACAGCGCATCGTCGAGGGCTATGTGGCCGGTCCTGTCTCTTATACACATCTGACGCT
>WGDQ01000744.1 GCA_015493185.1 Planctomycetaceae bacterium | reverse complement strand
ACCGCCTGCCCTTGATCGCGCATACATGGCGTGGCTTCACTGGCGCCATGCCCCGTTTTGCCGGCACCAGCGGCCCGGCACCGGGCGACTACGGACGTCGTGCGGCGCAGATGCGTCGTTTCATCGCGTCGATCCGACCAAGCGACCGTCCAACGCTGCACTTCTTGCACGTCGTGCTTCCGCACGTGCCTTGGTCGTACACGGCCGAGGGGCGGCTCTATCTGCCCGAAAACGCAATGTGCGTGCCCGGCCTGAAACTCCCGGCCGAAATGTGGCGCCACGACCGTTGGTTCGTCCGCCAGGCGTTGTACCGCTACCGCTTGCAGTTGGCTTACGTCGACCGGTTGTTGGGCCAATTGCTCGATCGTTTGCGGGCCTGCGATTTATACGACCGCTCGCTGATCGTTGTCACGGCCGATCATGGCGCTGCGTTCGAGCCGGGCGGTTCGCGTCGCGACCCCGCGGCAACCACGCGGCCCGAAGACATTTTCGCGGTGCCCTTGTTCATCAAACGCCCCGGCCAGCAAACGGGCACCATCAGCGATCGCAACGTACAAACCATCGACATCTTGCCCACCATTGCCGAAGCGATTGGCATCAGCGTGCCGTGGCCCATCGACGGGCATTCGGCCTGGAACGCATCGTTGCCCGAGCGGCCCGTGAAGCGAATGGTCAATGCCGAAGGCCGACCCGTCGAGCTGCCGGGCCGATTGTCGTTAGAGCCGCTTTTCTATCGTCGCGATCGTCTGCCGGCCACGGCGCCGACCGCCGCGCCCGGCGCGCGGCGCGATGTGCCTGGAAAATCGTCAGCGGCCCGGGCCACTGCCTGGGGCTCAACCGCGTGGCTCGATCTCGAAGATCGCTTGCGAGGACAACCGCTCTCGGCATGCCGGTTCGATTCAAGACCGGGATCGGCGGGCGAGGTTCAACTTGCGCCGGAGCTGGTTCGCTGGCAGCGGCTTTACGGCGACCGTTTCGTGCCCGCGTTGGTAATGGCTACGCTTCGCCCGACCGAGGGCGCGATGCCCGACGACGCGCGAATCGTCGTTGCGCTCAACGGCACGGTTTGGGCGGTTGCACCGCTCACCGGCCAACGTCCGGCGGCGCGTCGCCTCAGCGTGTTGCTTCCGCCCGAAGCCATCAACGAAGGTGAAAACCGTTTGCAGATGTTCGCGGCACTGCCCGACCCGAGCGATCCACTGGGGGTGTGCTTGCGGCGGCTGCGAGTCGTGCCCGCAGCGCTCGTCGGGCCGCCACCGCTCGACAATCCGCAAGCCGATGGCCTGAGCGCACGGTAGCCCGCCCTTGACGGGGCTAGCCGCGCTTGACGGATGCGGATGCATTCAACAGCAGCGGGAGGGGCCGTGTGCCATTGCTGCGGAAAAACGTTGGGTGATATCAGCCGGCCGGGCCGTTCGATCAAGCCAAACGCGCGCTGCCCTGCCGCCTGCTCGAAATGACCGCCTTTTGTGCGTCTGCGTGTGCTTGCACGGCTTCCCATTTACATCACGAGTCGGGCCGGGCTATCTGGGCTGCCCGTCCCCAACCGGCTTGCGGGAAAGCGGTCGCTTCTAAAGGAGCAACTGCCGGAAAAGATTTGCTACTGCTTCAGCGCCGTGAGCAGCAGCCCGGGCAGCTTCATCACGCTCGGCTCGTGCAACAGCCGCACGACCTTCCAACCGAGTTGTTCGGCGTGTCGGTGTGTGGGAAACCAGAACGGTTTGGGGAACTGCGTCAGCGGCCCTTCGATCACCGTTTTTTGCGGGTGGGGCAGCATGAACGTGTTGTGAACCCAGCCGATTCCGCTGAGCGGATCTTCGAGATTGCCCACCGGATAGCCGCCCCATGGCGGACTCATCATGGCAAAGCCGAGCGCCGACCAGTAGTTTACCGCTACGGTGCCGTATCGCAGTTCGGCCAACATCTGGTCGTAGGCCGCTTTGCCGGCTTTCGATTGTTCGAGCGATGGGTGCACCATCACCGACGCGCCCAGCGTGCCCCAAAGCTCTTCGTTGGCGAATCGCGCCGCCCGCACGGCGAAATCGGCCGCATTGTCCGCATCAATGGCCGTTTCAACCAGCACGCAAACAAACGATTCTTCCTTGAAAAAGTGCGGCTGCTCACTGGGGTCGACGTCGCGCACCAGCTTCCATGGCAGCGTTCCTTCTGGGCATCCCTCGGGTCGGCAACCGGCAAAACGCTCGAAGCGCTCGGCCGCTCCCGGATAGTACGCCTTGCGAGGAGGAACACGGTCCAGAACCTCCTGCACCATATCCAGAAACCGGTTCCGATCGGGCCAGTCGCGATGCGTCAAAATCACCTTAGTGGCCACGCAATTGAACGAGGCATTGTTGACGATCGACGAAGCGATGTTCTCGGCCTGGAAACGCAGCTCTTTTTCCGTATACGGCCCCGGCACCACGATCCACGGTGTTACGTTGCCCAGTTCGCTGCTGATCTCTTTTTTCAACAGCGGCGCGTGCTGCTCGATGCGGCGCTGTCGCTCTTCGCCGGGGGGACCCCACACGATCGTCTGGTGCGAATAGATCGAACCGGTAATGTGTACCTCATCGGTCAAATCATGCTGCACCGCATACGCGCCGATCTCGGCTCCGCCGTAAACAATTCGCAGCCAGCCCGATTCGATCAGCCTCGCAAACGCCTTCTCGAAGATGGGCCCCAGATACTCGTTTACCGGGTTCATCTTCAGCAGCACGACTTTCCCGTAGTGAAACAGCTTGGTCAGCGCGTCGGTTGGCGGAATGCTCGACACGTTGCCGGCGCCCAACACCACCGAAATCCCCGTCGGCCGTTCCTCGGGCGGCAATTGATAATATCCCGCAATCTGCTCGTCCAACTCGGCCCGCGTAATAGAGGGATCGAGCCACACGTGGGCCTTGAAGCCGCTGAAAAGCAACGTGTCGTACACGCCCCGGCACGGCATCACGGGCACGCACAACTGGCCGTCGGCCCGCTGCACCACCTCGCCGGGCAACTGCGGTCGGCCGTGGGTGGCCAGGTCCTGCAATGTTTGCTTCAGCAGCCGCAAGTAGCGCAGCGTTGCCAGCGGACCGCTGCTGATCTCTTCTCCCCGCAGTGGCGATCCGGCCGGCAGCCCTTTGGCCTGACAGGCCGCCTCGACCCAGGCCTCTGCCTGACGGGCTACGCCGTCGATGGCCGCCTGCACCAGATCAATGCGCTCCGCAAGAGAAACGTGCCGCCAGCGGTCTTTGGCTTTCGCCAAATCGGCCAAGGCGGCGTCGACCTGATCGGGTGTGGTGACGTTGCCGACGCGCTCTTCGTACAACGCCGCAGATTCCGCGATACTCATGGTCGAAACCTCCCTCGCTGACTGGTCATCTCAATATCCTGTCGCCGGTCACTTAGCCGCCAACGGTCGGCACCGGCCGCCTTCGCAATGCTTCGGTTTCCACAGACCGCCGCCGATCGCGTCGCGATGGACTGGCTCGCCGTTGTGGTTTCCGTTCGATGTTTCGCCATCGCCGCCGCTTGTTACAGCGCGCCGTTGGCCAAGCCAACGTTGCTGACTCGGGCTGCCCGTGCGCACTTTTCGGGCAACCGTGACATCTTTTTGCAGGCCAGCTTTTCGAAGTCCGGCCCGCTCGGCTCACGTGCCACGGGGGATCGCCATCGGCCCTCGTCCTGCGACTTCTGACCGTGAGTATCGCAACCGTCGCCAGCGTTGTCTACCAGATTCCCGCTTCGCCCGCCGGTGCGCGACGTCTGTTTCGTGCTGCCGGTGGGTTACGTTCTTTGATGAAGGCGATCGATCTCATCACGATGTGGCAACGACGGCTGCGCGCCGTGTCGCGTCACCGAAATCGCCGCGGCGGTGTTGGCCCATTGTGCTGCCTCGTCTAGGGGGAACCCCGCCGCCAAGGCTGCCGCCAGCGCGCCGTTGAACGCATCGCCTGCCCCCGTGGCATCCACCGCATCGACACGGCGGGCCGGCACTTCCTGCCAGCTTGCGCCCTCGTTTGCCACCAACAAGCTGCCGCGCGGGCCTAGCGTGACAATGCAAGCCCGGCAACCGCGTTGGCAAAGTGTTCGCCCCAGACGCACCGCAGCCGGTTCCGCCTCGCTGCGCCCCGCCCCTTTGCCCGAAGCCGGCCGTGCTGTTCCTGCTTTTTCTTCGCAGCCCTTGGCGTGCCGCTGGCGATCGTCTTCCGCGTCGTGCGGCACGTCGACCAGCGATGCCGCTTCCCCCTCATTGGGTGTTAGAATGTCGATCCACGTCATCGCCTCGGCGTCGATCAGCTCGGGCGTTGCCGGTGCGGGAGCGGGATTCAAAATCGTTGTAAGCCCCGCCGATCGGGCCCGTTGCAGGCCGCGCCGCACGGCGGGCCACGGCGATTCGAGGGAAGCCAGAAACACGGCCGACCGTTCGAACACCTCGTCCGGCACGGCGTCGATGTCTTCGGGCCTCAATGCCGAATTCGCGCCCGAGGCCACGCTAATCATGTTTTCTCCCGCCTCGTCTACCAGAATCAGCGCCACGCCCGACGCTTCGCCCGGCACCACGCGAACGTAGCGCGTGTCGATTCCATCATGCCGAAATGCCTCGATCGCGTCGCGGCCGAAATCGTCGTCGCCCACTGCTGCAATGAACGTGACCTCTCGGTCCGATGCCCGTGCGGCCGCCACCGCCTGATTGGCCCCCTTGCCACCCGCCGCCCGGTAAAACGCACCGCCTAAAACCGTCTCGCCGGGCTTCGGCAGTCGCGGGCCACGAATTACCAGATCGGTATTGCTCGAACCCAGCACAACGATTCCCTTTTCGGGCATGGCACCTCTCCGCGTTTGGTTTCACAACTCGACCACCCAGCCGGCGCGCAATTACCGGCAAACGCGATTGCCGGTCGAAACGTCAAACGTCAAGAACAACAAAAAAGGCAACGTGCCGAACCGTACCGCAGTGAACCGCGCGGCGGTGCATGCGGTTCAGGAAAAAGGGGGGCGGTGGAGTCGCCGCGCGGTTCACTGCGGTACGGTTCGGCACGTTGCCTTTT
>WGDQ01000743.1 GCA_015493185.1 Planctomycetaceae bacterium | reverse complement strand
TCGTTCAACTGGTGCAAATATTCGGCCAGTGCTTCAGCCCGTTGCGGCGAGTCGGTCACCAGCAGCTCCACGGCCAACTGTGCTTGCCCCAGCCGGCCGGCGGCGTTCAGTCGCGGCGCGATCGCAAAGGCAATGTCTTCGCTCGCAAGCTCTCGCTTGCCGTCGAGCTGCGCCAGCCGCATCAGCATCTTCAGCCCCAGCGTCGGCTGCTCGCTCAGGCTTTTCAGGCCATGCCGAACCAGCACCCGGTTCTCGTCCACCAGCGGCACCATGTCGGCCACCGTGCCCAGCGCCGCCAGGGCCACGCTTTGCACCAGAAAGTCGCGCATCCGGGGCGATACCCGTTTCGCTTGGCTCGCCCGCTGGCACACGGCCCACGCCAGTTTGAAGGCCACGCCGGCCCCGCTCAGTTGCCCAAACGCGTAGTGGCTTTCCGGCAGTCGCGGATGCACCACGGCCACGGCCTCCGGCAGTTGCGAGGCCAGCTCATGATGATCGCTCACAATCAGTTCCAGCCCCAACTCCCGCGCCCGCCGCGCCTCGTCTACGGCCGAAATCCCGCAGTCCACCGTCACCACCACCCGCGTCCCTTGCTGCGCAAGCTCCTCGAGCGCTTCGGCGTGCAGGCCATAACCTTCTTCCAAGCGGTGCGGCACGTAATAGCCCACATCGCCACCCAGCAGTCGCAGGCAGCGCCACAAAATCGCCGTGCCGGTCATGCCGTCTACGTCGTAGTCGCCGTAAACCACGATCCGCTCACCCTGCCCAATGGCCCGGTGCAGGCGATCGGCCGCCTCGGCAACGCCGGGCAATTCGTTCGGATCGTGCAGATCGGCCAGCCGTGGCGAAAGAAACGCCCGGGCCGCCTCCGGGTCGGTCAATCCCCGTCCAATCAGCAATTGGGCCACCACCGGCGGCACCTGAAGCGCTTGTTCCAATTTGCGGATTTGCTCGGCATCGTGCGGAAGAATCCGCCAGCGTTTTCGCATCGCGTCATCCTGACCAACAACGGTCCGTCAAAAATCAAAAACAAGGAACGCCACAACCCCTCACCGCCAACCTCCGCCAACCACCAGCCACAATTCAATCATCCCCCACCGCCCCAATCAAGCCAACCCCACTAGCGCACAGGCCGTTCTTGCCACACACACACGGCGTCGCCGCCCTAGCAGTGTGGCGGCCTTTCCCGACGAGCCGTATTCATGGCGAGTAGTCCAGCAATGCGTGGCCGATCATCCGCATGTTACAATAGGGATCGAGGAGCAACTGGATCGACGCGCCCGCTTGGGAAAATTCGGAAAACGGTAATGCATTCCTATTCGACACCTCAAACAGACTGCTGGCTGGCGGCGCGGCGTGACCGCTTCATTATTCCGGAGATCGACCGAAGCTATCTGGCTTACTATCTGCCTACTCCGCCACCGTTTTTTCGTTTCGTGTCGGGCCATTTTCCGTCGCAAACGGTGACCGCGCCGCACAGCCATCCGGTCCACGCAATGCACGGCTGCCTACACGAGCCTTTGCGATTGTCAACGTCGGCCGGAGACTTTGACTTGGACGCGGGCGACTTTTGCCTGATCGCTCCGGGCGTCGAGCACTATTGGTTGAACTATGGCCCGCGCACAGCGGCAACGATCGCGGTGCTGTTCCACGTGAATCAACCGGGCCGCTGGCCGACCCGCTCGGGTGTTGCTCGTGCACTGCGCGACTTGGAGCAGAAAGTTGTTGGCGTGCAATGGTTCCGATCCTCGGGCGACCACAGCTTACAGCATGTATTCTGGCGCCTTGCGGATCAGCTAACGGGCAACGCGGCACATCGGGAAATCGATGTTGCCGGCTGCCTGCTGACCTTCCTGTCAGTCGTGTTACGGAAGTTGGACGGCTCGCAAGCTGTCGCGGCAGACAACAGCATCGCAAGACGAATTCGGCAGGTACTCATGAGCCGTGTCAACGAACGCCTGACAATCGCTGACGTTGCACGACACGTTCACGTTAGCCCGACCCGCGCCAAGAGCGAGTTTCGCAAAACCTACGGCTGCGGTATCAAAACCTACTTCAATCAGTTGAAGATCTGGCAAGCGAAACGTCAACTCTGCGACCCGAACCTGACGATCGAGAAGATAAGTCGTCAACTCGGGTTTTCTTCTCCTGCCTACTTTACTCGCGCGTTTCTGCGGCACACCGGTGAAACGCCGTCGGACTTTCGAACCAAGAATTGCGTCGGCCGATAGCCGATCGTAATGGCAGCGATCCAGCGTGCGATACGCGGCGGATTTTCCGAAAAAGATAAAGATACAGACCGTTTCTATACGGCAAGCCTTTTTGATCGAGGGCGCGTGAGACCTATCGAAGGCTCGCGGGACGTCGAGCCTCGCCAACTTTCAGTCAACCTTCGTGGCCGTCCCAAAGAGGCGGCCAACGTCACTCTCGGTGACAGAGACCGTTCGCGACGAAACTGTCCTCTCTCGGCCGGGCGTTGGCGCGTTGCCCCGACGGATTGCCGGACAGTCTCGGGCGATGGTCGGTAGCGCGCAGAAGCCGCCTACAGCAACGCAACCCTGCGGAAATCTTGGCCGTCGCGTCGGATTCGCGGCTCAAGCAGCCGCCTCTGGAAAAAAATGGATCGCGACGAATGCGGAACACCGGCTACGTCGGAATCCGCTGATTTAGGCCGCGACGAAGCGATGCCGTTTTGGCGGCGGTGGAGCGTTTGCGCCTTGGGCGGAATAGGGCGAGACTAGCAACGGCCAGGCTGGCCATTAGCGCGGTGCCCGGTTCGGGCACGGCAGTCGCATTGAGTTGAACATTGTCGAAGGCCAGCGAGGTGAAGTTGATGCCGTTTCCGTTGGCCTGCAAGCGGATAAGCAATGGGCTTCCAATAGCCGGACTGGATGCCGGCGACATGTAGTTCACGGTGAAGGTGGTCCAGACGCCGTCGCCCGAGATGATGGGAGTCGTCACGCCGGCCAGAAGCGTGCTCCCCGAATCGGCATATAGTTCGATCAGCGCGCCGCCATTCCCGAATCCGTTCGCCGCGTCCGTCGTAGACATCGCCACGGCCACACTGAGCGTGTAGAGCGTATTCGGCATCAACGTCTCGGCCAGGGGCTGATACAACACACCACTTACGCCAGGATCGGTGGTAAGAAGCGTGATCTGCGCCGCCTGATCGCCGTCGTCGGCCCCCGTGGGGTAGCGTCCTGATTCATGAACCACAAAATAAGCATTCGGACCACCCGGCGCAGGAAATGGCAGCCACCCCGTCGGCACGCCACTGAAAAACGTGGATGTCGCCGGATCTTCGAACGAAGGATTCGTAACAAGAAGCGGTGTAGCGTTCGCCACGCGCGGTGAACCGACTGCAACGACGACCAGGCCCGCCACGGCAGCCAGCGTCTGAAGCCCGCATCGTGAAAAGCTGCCCGCGATGGTTGGCTTTTTCGATGATTGGCGCGACAGACCGTGATGATGCAACATGTGCGGCCTCCTCATAGATAAACAAGAGTTGTCACATCCTGATGAGTATCAGCCTGAGTTGACGGTGGTAGCCGGGCGTGAATTCCTAGAAGCAATGCAACCCGCGCGACTCGACTTAGGCGATCTTCTAGAGCGGTGCGCGACCTAACTTGTCGGTTAGCGAAAAAAAATCTCCCCGACTGACGGTCCTCGTTGCTCGTCTTGTCAACTCGCGCGTAGATCAAGGATTCGTTCGATTCTTACTGCCCCACCGGGAATCGCGGCCCGAGGGTGCGTGGGGTTCCTCGGCCCCATGGTCGAGGCTGAAACAACGCTACGTCAACCGTAAT
>WGDQ01000742.1 GCA_015493185.1 Planctomycetaceae bacterium | reverse complement strand
CCCAGATCGACCAGGCGATTGAGCACGTCGAGCAATCGCTTCAGATCGTCGAAGTGCAGGCCGGTGGTGGGCTCGTCCAGCAGATAGAGAGTGCGGCCCGTTTGTGGGCGAGCCAGTTCGGCAGCCAGCTTGACCCGCTGCGCCTCGCCACCGGAGAGAGTGGGGGCCGGTTGGCCGAGCCGCACGTAGTCGAGCCCCACGTCGCAAAGCATCTGAAGCGTGCGCCGGATTTTCGGTATGTTGTCGAACAGCTCGACCGCCCGGCCGCACGGCATGTTCAATACGTCGGCAATCGAATGGCCGCGATACGTGACGGCCAACGTTTCCGGGTTGTAGCGGCGGCCGCCGCACGTTTCGCAACGAATCCACACGTCGGGCAGAAAGTGCATCTCGACGCAAATTTGACCGTTGCCCTCGCAGGTTTCGCAACGGCCGCCCGGCACGTTGAAGCTGAACTGCCGCGCCGAGTAGCCTCGCAGCTTCGACTCGGGCAATTGGGCATATAGCGAGCGGATGTGATCGAACACACCGGTATAGGTGGCCGGGTTCGAACTGGGGGTGTTGCCCAGGGGTTGCTGGTCGACGCGGATCACTTTGTTGATGTGCTTGATGCCGCGGATTTTATCGTGGGCGCCGGGCGTTACGCTGGCCCGATGCAGCCGCCGCGCCAGCGCCTGGTAGAGCACGTCGTCGATCAGCGAGCTTTTGCCGCTACCGCTCACACCGGTTACAGCGGTTAGCGTTCCCAAGGGAATGCGAACATTGATGTTCTTCAGGTTGTTTTCCCGCGCGCCGACGATCTCCAGCCAACCGCCGCCGGGAGGAGTGGGCAGCGCCTTGGTCGAGGCGACCTTCGATGCGGATTTCGCACGCCGGCGTTTCGTCGAGGTTGATGGGGCAGTGCCGGTTCGACGGGCCGCGGTCGCCGGTCGGCGCTCGGCTGAATGCGAACTCGAACCGGTGGAATTCGAGGTGCTCGTCGTGTCCGAAAGGATCGATGGCATACGGCGATTGGTGGGCACGGCAATCGCCTTGCGACCCGAGAGGTAGGGCCCCGTTACCGAGGCCCGTCGACGGGCAACCCGCTCTGGCGTGCCCTGCGCGACGATGCGACCTCCCTGATGGCCGGCGGCCGGGCCGAAATCGAGCAAATGGTCGGCCTGCCCGAGCACCTCGCGGTCGTGTTCGACCAACAGCAGCGTGTTGCCCAGATCGCGCAGCCTTTTCAGGGCGTCGATCAGCCGCTGGTTGTCGCGGGGGTGCAGGCCGATGGTTGGTTCGTCCAGCACGTAGAGCACACCGGTGAGTCCGCTGCCCACCTGAGCGGCCAGCCGGATGCGTTGGGCCTCGCCGCCCGAGAGCGTGGGGGCGGGCCGTCCCAGCGTGAGATAGTCGAGCCCCACATCGACCAGGAACCGGAGGCGGTTTTCGATCTCGCGAACTACCTCGCCGACGATGTTCTGCTCGGTCTTCGAAAGTTTCCAGCTTCGCACTTCGTCGAGCAATCGGGCCAACGGCATGCGGCACAACTCGTCGATCGTTCGGTTCCGCACGCGTACGGCCGAGGCATCGTCGCGAAGCCGTGTGCCGCCGCATTCAGAGCAATCGACTTCGTCGGCAAAGTCGAGCAACTCGCCGCGCAATTGGTACGAAAGCCGAGAGGCTTCTTTGAGGGCCGGGAAAAGCCCCTTGTATTGGAATCGCAGCGTGGCGCCTCCCTTGTCGCGCGAGCCGTTTTTCGCTGCTCCCTTGGCGGGCAAGCGGGCGGTGATCCATTCTTCACCCGTGCCGTGCAACACAATGCGGCGGTGCCGCGCGGCCAATTGGCTATAAGGCACATCCAGCGGCAAGCCCGTGTGCGCCGCAAGGCCTTCGAGCAGAGCGCGGGCCAACGGCTGGTCGAATTGCGGCCAAATGGCCACGGCACCTTCGGCCAACGTCAGCTCCGGATCGTTGAGCAAAGCGGCAGCGCTCACGCCATACTCGGTGCCCAGGCCTTCGCAGCTTTCGCACCAGCCCAGTGGGCTGTTGAACGAAAAGTGATGCGGCGTCAACTGATCAAAGCTGCGGCCACAGTGACGGCAGGCCAAATGCTGGCTGTGAATGTCGACCTGCCAGCGCGTCTCGGGTTCTTCTTCGCGCACGTGGGCCACGTGCATGACACCCCGGCCGAGATCGAGCGCTTTCTCTACGCTGTCGGCCAATCGCGCGCGCTGATTGCGGCGTACGATCACGCGGTCGACCACGGCTTCCACCCGATGCCGGCGGCGGCGATCGATCGTGGGCACGTTGTCCAGCGAGTGGGTTTGGCCGTCGATCCGCACACGGCGGTAACCGCTCGAACGAAGCTCTTCCCACAGGGTTTCGTAATGCTCGCCCACGTGTACTTCCAGCGGTGCCATCAGGTAGAGCCGTGTTCCCTTGGCATGGCTCAGCAGATGATCGACGATTTGATCCGAGGTTTGCGTACCGATCGGCTGCTCGCAGTCGGGGCAATAGGGCTCGCCAAGGCGGGCGAAAAGAATGCGGAAGTAATCGTAAACCTCGGTCACGGTGCCCACGGTTGAGCGGGGTGTGTTGCCCAGGTTCTTCTGCTCCAGGGCAATCGCCGGCGAAAGCCCGCTAATGTGGTCCAGCTCGGGCTTTTGCATTTGATTGACGAACTGCCGCGCGTAGGCGCTGAGGCTTTCGACGTAGCGCCGCTGCCCTTCGGCATAAACCGTATCCATGGCCAGCGAGCTTTTGCCCGAACCGCTCAGTCCGCAGCAAACCGTGATTTGCTCGCGGGGGATTTCGACGTCGATCGATTTGAGATTGTGCTGTCGGGCCCCTTGCACTTTGACGGCACGCACCAGCGTCGATTTGCGGGGCCGTTTGGGTTTGATCTGTTTGGATTTGTTTGCCGTGCGGCGTCGGCCGCGACCGACCGTTGGCAGCACATCGGCCAGGGCTCGGCCTGTGTAGGAGTTTTTCGTTTGGGCCACTTCTTCCGGCGTGCCTGTGGCAACGATGCGGCCGCCGGCCTCGCCCCCTTCGGGCCCCAAGTCGATCACGTAGTCGGCCGTTTTGATCACGTCGAGATTGTGCTCCACAACCAGCACCGTGTTGCCGGCATCGACGAAGCTTTGCAACACGCGGAGCAGCATTTCGATGTCGGCAAAGTGCAAACCGGTGGTAGGCTCGTCGAGCAAGTAGAGCGTGCGGCCCGTGCTTTTCTTCACCAGCTCGCGGGCCAGCTTGATTCGTTGGGCCTCGCCGCCCGAAAGCGTGGGCGAGGGCTGGCCCAGTTTCAGATAGTCCAACCCCACGTCGTGCAGGGTTTGCAGTTTGTGGCGAATGGGAGTGATGTTTTCGAAGTGCTCGAGTGCTTCTTGGACATCCATCTCCAACACGTCGGCGATCGATTTGCCCTTGAAGCGAATTTGCAGCGTCTCGCGGTTGAAGCGGTGCCCCTCGCACACAGGACACGTGACCCAAACATCGGCCAGAAAGTCCATTTCCAAACGGTGCGAGCCGTTGCCTTCACACGCCTGGCAGCGTCCGCCATTGACATTGAAGCTGAACCGCCCCGGAGCGTAACCGCGGGCTTTGGCCTCGGGCAGTTGGGCGTAGAGCCGGCGGATATCGTCGAACACCTTGATATAGGTGCCCGGGTTGCTCCGCGGCGTGCGTCCGATGGGCGACTGGTCGATGGCGATCATCTTGTCGAGCGCCTCGAGACCCTCGATCCGCTCGTGCTGGCCCGGCCGGCCTTCACCACCATTCAGGTCGCGTCGCAAGGCCTCAACCAGAATGTCGTTGACCAGCGAGCTTTTGCCAGAGCCCGAAACGCCGGTTACGCACACCAGCAAGCCAAGCGGGATTTCGACATCGATGGCTTTCAGGTTGTTGTGCCGGGCACCGACCACGCGCAACCGCGCCTCGCCCGGGGAGCGCCGTTGCTGAGGAATGGGAATTTGCCGCTTGCCCGACAGATAGGCGCCTGTCACGCTGCGCTTCGCGCGGCACACCTCGTCGAGCGTGCCGTGGGCCACCAGTTCGCCGCCGCGCACGCCCGGCCCGGGGCCGAAGTCGATCAGGCAATCGGCCGTGCGCATCGTGTCTTCGTCGTGTTCGACGACCACCACGGTGTTGCCCATGTCGCGCAGGTCGATCAATGTTTTCAACAGGCGATCGTTGTCGCGCGGGTGCAGGCCGATCGATGGTTCGTCGAGAATGTAGAGCACGCCGACCAGTCCGCTGCCGATCTGGCTGGCCAGTCGGATGCGTTGCGATTCGCCGCCCGAGAGGGTGGGAGCCCGCCGGTCGAGCGTGAGATAGTCGAGCCCCACGTTG
>WGDQ01000741.1 GCA_015493185.1 Planctomycetaceae bacterium | reverse complement strand
CTCGTGGGCTCGGAGATGTGTATAAGAGGCAGGGAACTGGTTTTTGTGGGCCATGCTGTACTGAACCAGCGCGGTGCCGATGCGGCGGAGATTGTCTTGGCAGATTCGCCGCTGGGCCTGGAAGCGGGATTGGTTCAGCGCCGGGAAAAAGAGCATCGAGGCGGCCATGAGAATGCCCGCGGCGATGAGCATGTCTTGAAAGCCCCAGCGTGGTGCCCGGGCGGCCTGTGGCTCGACATTCAAACTGGCACGCCGCATTTCGACAAAGCGACAGGTGCGTTCGGCCAAGCCCGGTGGCGGGTCGTAGTGGCCGTTGTCGAATTCGAGCGGTTGCAGCCCGACTCGCAGCAGCTCCAGATCGCGTTGAAGCCCGGGGTCTTGTTTGAGATGACGCTCGACCAGGTTGGCTTCGTCGGGATCGAGCGCCCCGATGAGGTAACCAAGCAAATGCTCTCGCATGGCGCTAGGCTTCTTTTTTTTGTGAGTGGGCGCGCTTCCACGCTTCGTTCAGTTTCAGAATCGCGGTGTGTAAGCGGCTTTTGACGGTGCCGACGGGAATGCCGAGCACTTCGGCTGCTTCGCGGTACTTCAATCCCTGATAGTACACGAGCGTGACGGCTGCCCGAAGCGGTTCGGGCAGTTGGTTCACGGCCTTGCGAATCCAGTTTTCTCGTTCTTCGGCCTCGAGCTGTTCGGAGGGGCCAAGTTCGTGTCCGGAGAGTAAATCGAGCAGGGCGCCCACGTCGGCCTGATCGGCCGCGGCGTTGCGGCGGTCGAGACTGACCATGCGGTGCCGCTTGTTGCGCCGTTGGGCGTCGATGGCCTGATTCGTGGCGATGGTGTATAGCCACGGCCGCACGCGGCGACCTTCTTCAAAGCGGTCGCACTTGAGATGGAGCTGTAGGAAAGTCATCTGGAACGCATCTTCTGCCAGCGTGGCATCGCCCAGGTAGCGACGCAGGTAGCTGTACAGCTCCTTCTCGTAGCGGTGAACCAGCGTTTCGAACGCCTCGCGATCGCCGTGGTCGCGATAGCGCAACAGCAGCTCCTCGTCGCTCAGTTGCGACAAGTCGGAGTTGGCCGCGCGCGGCTCGCTCGCCTTTTGCGAATCACGTTTTGTCACAAGCGTCCTATTCATGGTTACGGACTTCGCCGAAAGGAGGTTCGGATGAAATCGGCGGAAGTCTCCCCTGTTGCTGCGGTGCGAAAGAGGCGACCGTCGAATGCGCCGATTATTTTACCAAGCGATCAAGAGCCCACGCCCGTTTCGTGGCAAACGATCCGCTCCCTCGGCTCGTGGTTTGACAGGCTGGCACAAGGCCTCTTAGACTCACGACCACTGTAATCGCAACTTCCGTGCCTGATCGGAAAACCGATACTGTGAAACACTACCGTTGGGCCACTGCCGGCGACGTTAATGCCTTTTTCGGCTTGATGTTAGACAATATCGCCGATTTGGTTCTGGCGGTGGGGCTGCTGGCCGCGGCGTTCGATTTTCCTGCAAGTTTTGCTCTGCGTTACATGGTGCCGGGCACCGCGCTGGGGGTGCTGATCGGTGATGTGCTGTACACCTGGATGGCTTTTCGATTGGCGAGGAGGACAGGCCGCAGCGACGTGACTGCGATGCCGTTGGGGCTCGATACGCCGAGCACGTTTGCCATGGTGTTGTTCGTCATCGGGCCGAGTTTCTTGGCCGCCCTGGAGCGGCTGGGGCCCGAGGCGGTTGAGCAGGCGGCCCGACACGCATGGCACGTGGGCATGAGCGCTATTGTGATCAGCGGGATATTTAAGCTGTTTTGTGCTTTTTTCGCTGGTTGGGTGCGGCGCGTGGTGCCGCGGGCCGGTCTGTTGGGCTCGCTGGCGGCGATTGCTCTGGTGCTGATCAGCTTTTTGCCGATGCTCGACATCGCTCGATACCCGGTGGTGGGTTGGGTATCGCTGGCCGTGATTCTGACGACGCTGACGGCCCGCATTCCCGCGCCGGGGCGTTGGCCTGGCGCGTTGGCGGCATTGGTGGCCGGCAGCCTGGTGTATTACGCCATGCTGTGGAGCGGCACGCTGGGGGCCGGCGTGGCAGAGTCGTATTTGGAGCCGCGGCTTGCGCTGATGGTGCCGTGGCCACGGTTGGAATGGATCGGCGCGGTGTCGGAGTCGTTGGTTTATCTTCCCATCGTGTTGCCGTTTGCTTTGGCCACGGTGGTGGGCGGAATCGATTGCACCGAAAGCGCCGCGGCGGCGGGCGACGAGTACGACACGCGAAAGATCATCGCTGTGGAGGGGCTGGCCACGGTGGTGGCCGGCCTGTGCGGAGGCGTGATTCAAACCACACCGTACATCGGGCATCCGGCCTACAAGGCCATGGGCGGTCGGGCTGCTTACACGCTGGGCACGGCGCTGTTTGTGGGCGGGGCCGGAATGCTGGGTTATTTTGCCTATATCTATTTGATCGTGCCGCGGGCCGCGATTTTTCCGATCTTGATTTTTATCGGTCTGGAAATCTCGGCGCAGAGCTTTCATGCCACGCCGCGACGACACTATCCGGCCGTGGTGTTGGCTTGCGTGCCCGCACTGGCCTATGTGGTGACGCTGTTCACCGACAACCTGATCGGCGCGGCGCAGATCGACGTGGCCGCGCTGGGCGCGTCGTTGGCCGAACAGTTGCAAACGCTGCGAATGCTTTCGGGCGGATTTATCGTGACCAGTTTGTTGTGGGCCTCGGCATTGGCGGCGATTATCGATCGGGCCATGCGTCGGGCGTCGGGCTATTTTGCCGTGGCTGCCGCATGCAGCCTGTTCGGCGTGATTCACTCGCCACTGCCCGGTGGGGCGCTGGTGCTGCCGTGGCGGCTGCCCGAAAGTTTATCGGCCCATGCGTCGGGCCAAACGCCGCTCTATGTGGCGGGCGCCTATGCGGCCATGGCGGTGATGCTGTGGTTCTGGAATGCCGGAACGGCTCGGCCGCTCGACGCGGAACTGGGCGATTGATTGCCACAAACGGTTGGCACGCGCTCGTGGTGGCTGCCACACAGGCGTGGTGGTGCAGGGCGCACCCGATCCATGAGCCGGACGAAAGCGGATGCGGATCGGAACCGGGAGTGGTCGCCGAGAGGGCAGGTACGGCTGCATGGCGTTTTTGATCTCAGAAGGTGCGCTGCGCCGACAAACTGCTGGGCGATTCGATTGTTGAAAGGCGAGCGGCGAAGATCGACTATCGGCGATGCTCGATGATCCACGATTGGCGATTGCCCGCCTGATGGTTGTTTCGATGTGTGAACGCGACACGTGCCGCGATGCGCAGGGATATACGATGCGGG
>WGDQ01000740.1 GCA_015493185.1 Planctomycetaceae bacterium | reverse complement strand
TGTTACCGGATGCTGGGACAGTGGCAAGACGCCGAAGACGTGACGCAGGACGTGTTTGTCCGGGTTTTCCGGAGCCTGCACCGATACGATCGCCAGCGGGAGTTCAAACCCTGGCTTCTGGCGATTGCCGGCAATCGCTGTCGGACGGTGCTGGCCCAACGCAAACGACGACCCACGCCGCGGCCGGTAGTGAATGACCTGCCCGACCCGAATCCCGCCCTGCGTGATGCGCAACATCTGAGCGAAGAAGTGCAATTGGCACTGGGAAAATTACGCGACGACCACCGCGCGGCGTTTCTGCTGTTTCATGAACAAGAACTGAGCTACGCCGAGATTGGCGAGGTGCTGGGCTGCCCAGTGGGAACGGTAAAGACGTGGATTTACCGCGCGCGGCGCGACATTGCCCGGGAATTGATCCGACGCGGCGCGATCGAGGAGACCAACGATGACAATGTACGAAGCGTTTGAGTCGCGGTTGAACGAACTGCTCGACGCTCGGCGCGATCCGCTGGACGATCCGGAAATCGTGGCCGCGGCGCAGCAATCGCCCGAATGCCGCCAGTTGTTGGACGCTTACCGTCGGATGCTTGCGGGGCTCGATGCGCTGGCCGATGCCGAGCCGCGCCGCGAACACCTGGCTCAGGTGATCGAGGCCGTGCAGCAAATGGAAATCGAGCCGCTGGCGCAAACGGCCACTTCATCGTGGCAACGCTGGCCGCTGGTGGGTGCCATGACGGCCGCGCTGGTGACAGCCGCGGCCGTGGTGCTGATGGTGATTTTGACGACACCCACGCAGCAGGCTCCTGTGGCGGTTAAATCGCGGCCCGAGGGTCAGGGCGCAGTGCCGGGGCCGGCCGCCACGGCGCAGACGTCCGGCGGCAAGGCGGCAGCAGATGCAGGGCACCCGGGCGCCACAACCGCCGAAGACGGCTCGCCCGACTCCGGCACGCCGGAAGATGTGCAGTTGGCCATCAACGATTTGCTGGTGTTGGCCACGGGCATCAGCATGGTTGGGAACATTTCACCCCGAGTTGCCGGCGTCCGCACCGATGTGCAGTGGGTGGACCGAATGAGCCGCGGCATGAAGCCCGTGGCCGAATCGACGACCGACTTCTTCGACACGGTGCTGGACGCGTTCGCCGTGGAAGAAGATGAGCGTTCGTAAAGCGCGGGGCTTTCTGCAAAAGCGCGCCTGAGCGGCGCAGGGCTGGGAAGAGGTGTGGCGGCTCCCTTCGCAGGGAAAACGACACGCGGCGAATGGGCGGCGACGGAACGCAGCGGCACTAGAAAGCGGAAGAACAACGCGTGCCGGCTTCGCCTGGCACCGATCAGGTGGGGGCACGAGGGGCGGTGCGTTGAGTGCTGAGCATTACCAACAAGCGACGTTTCGGTCGGCACGGCTGGAATATCGCGGGGGCGAATGGGGATAAACGCGCGCAGCGTACCCCTAGCGCTGCGGTCGCGGTGTTCGTTTGGAACCGACCGCATCGTTCGACTTATGGGCCAACAAAACATTTAGGGCGATCGAAGTGGGGTCGAGTATGAAACCTGTGGTTCTGGCCTCGACGTGCTGGCTTGCGCTGGCGGGCTTGGCACAGTATGCCGGTTTGGCGTCGGAAACCGCGCCGGTTTCGAAGGGCGCCGACGACGCCTCGGCCGAGGCGAGGCGGTCGCTGGTTCGGCTGGTACCGGCCGACGCGGGCCTGTGCATCGAGATCGATCGTCCGGCGGCGCTGCTCTCGGACTGGAAAGACAGTGGCCTGGGGCATCGCCTCGAATTGCTAGGACCGTTTTCCGTCTGGCACGAACACTATCAGCCCAAGCTGGAAGCCATCGGTCGCTACGTGGCCAAGCGATTGGATGTCGCGTCGCGCGATCTGGGCCGGCAGCTTTTCAGCCAATCGCTCGTTGTGGCCGTTTGGTCGGACGAGTCGGCCGAAGACGACGACCATAACGACACCGCATTGGTGCATCGACCGTTCGCCAAAGGGCTGCTGCTGCTGCGGGCGCGCGATGCGGAGTTTTTGAGTCGCGTCGTCGCGGTGCTCAATCGCCTGGGCGGGCAGCACGGTGGCCATGTGCAACAGAAAGAACATGCCGGCGCCCAGTACACGGTTCGCCTTGTAGGACGAGGCACGCCATCGCCAACGGTGTGTGTGGCGGCGATCGGCACGATTGGCGTGATCACGACCGACGAACAGGTGATGCGAGATGTGCTTGAACTGCACGCCGAACGGTCGTCGGTTGATCGTCTGGTCGATACGGCGGGTTATCGCGAGGCCGCGGCGCGCCGGCGCAAGACGGCGGCAATCCGTTTGTTTTTGCAACCTCGCCGTTGGGACGGCGCGGTGCTGCGCGAAGTGGCCCGGGCTGTCGATGGCACGGCTCATGCCGCCGACAAACTGGCCGTACGTACGGCCGCCGACTTGTGGAAGGCTTCGCGATATTGGACGGTGACGGCCGATTTGCGGATGCCGCTACTGGTGGACGGCTATTTGAGTATCGATCGCGATCGGCTCACGCCCGAGGCCGCCGAGATGCTGGCCAGCATGCAGGGCGAAGCGTCGTTCTTGCGTCGTATCCCGTCCGATGCGGTGTTGGCGTTTGCCGGACGCGTGGACATTGCGAAGATGGCCACGCTGCTGCTGTCGGTCGAGAACGAGGAAAGTGTCCGCAAGGTGGAGAAGTTTCGCGCGGCAACGCAGGGTCCGCTGCTGGGGCTGGACTTTTTCGATGAGATACTCGCTTCGATGGGCCCCGAGATGGGCTCGTTTCTGCTGCCGCCCGAGGGCGAAGAGCCGGTTCGCTGGGCGGTTGGCACACGCATGCGGCGACGCGCGGCCGACGACCCGCGCCCGCAAGTAGAGCAGGCCCTGAACAACGGGCTGCGCCAGGCGATGACGCTGATTGCGGCCAACCTCGAGGCCGAAGGCAAACTTGCCCGGGTGGAAACCATCGAGGCCGAGGGCGCGCGATTTACGTCGCTCGAGGGAACGTTGCCCGAGAGCCTTCCCCTGCCCCGCTGCTTTGCATTCTGGAATGACTACTTTCTGTTGGGAAGCTCTCGCGACGTGATTCGTGGGGCGATTGCGCTACCCGCCGAAGAGACGCTGCTGTCGGCCGCGCACGTCAGAGAGTTGTTGAGCCCGGCGATTCGTTCGCCCAGCCAACTACTTTATGTGGATTCGCGCGGTTTGCGGCGATTGCTGGACAGCAATCCCGAGGCGCTGGCGACCGTGTTCGGCTCGTTGCAGCCGTTGGATGCCTTGACGATTCGCAAAAGGCTGATGGGCCTGTTGCCACTGGTCGAGGCCGTGGATGCGGTGGTCGTGGCAGGCGAGGTTCGGGAGGATGGCATTGCGATGAGCCTGGGCATCGCGGCCGAGAAGCCCGAGGACGAAAGCGCCGCATCCAAGGCCGACAAGGCCGACGACGATTGAGACGCTCGAAGCTGTCGGCTTCCATCGTATTCGCCCCCTGATTGCCGCAGGCAAAGGGGCTGCTCCCCTTCTTCTAATACGGTCGACTGAGAACATTGTCGACCGACGCGCGACGGGCTCGATGGATCGGCTGGCCGGCATCGGGTGAAGAGCGCGAGCGCAGGGCTGCCGAGCCGATCGGAGCGGGCCGCCGCGACACACGCCGCCGCAGGGTTTGCCCTGCCTTTTCCCAGATGCGTGGGCCGACCGGCGGTGTTGTTTTACCTTCTGTCTGTTTCTGCTTGTTTCTGCGCCCTCTGCGCCGTGGTCGGTAGCGCCGGTTCGCTTCGGGAGAGTCGCGGGGGTCAGCGGTTCGTAACGTCCGCCCCCTGTTTTTCTCGCATCGCCTTCTCGCCCTTTCATTCAAGAGCCGGCAGGTAGCACGGAGTGGTGAACCGATCTTTTGAGGCTTCTTGAGCCCAGCTTCGGATGAGCGGCGGACGGTGCGGGCTCGGCCGGGCATGTGGGTAGGCGCTGGCCGTTCTTTTTCTCTCTCCGGGTTCTCTGTTCTCTCTCCGTGCCTTCCTTGTAGCCCCCATTTCCCGGCGGCAAGCGGCTGTTCACGTTGCCGGCGCGGTATCGGTGCGGATGGGAAAGGCCTGTCGGATGCGTTGGGGGGCCGAAAACCGCTTGCGGCGCGTGCCGGTGTGCTGCGGGGCCTCGTATGGCCGGAATAATCGTTTAATCGGCACTTTTTGCGCGATCCGCGACGTTTCGCAAAACCAACCATTTTCCCTAGGTGTTGGATTTTCGCCACATCGCCAGACGATCTGGGAGTAGTCGGGCGGCAGGCCGTGGGGGTCTGTCCGCTGACTCGGGATCCTACAAGTCGAGACCAAAAAAGAGGTAAGTCCCTTGGCCAAGAAGAAAGCTACGACCGCCAAAAAATCGTCGGGTACGGTAGTGATCGATCGACGGACCAAGAAGGAACGACGCAGCGGCACGGATCGGCGCAAAGAAGCTCAGCCCGTGGCCGTCGAACGCCGCAAGGGAGAGCGACGCAAAGTGCAACGACGTCGTCAGATTGATCCGACGACGTGCGAGCGTGACTATACGCCGGAGGAGATCGAGTTCATGCGGGCCCTGGAGGCGTATAAACGTCGCAGCGGCCGCATGTTTCCGACGTGCAGCGAAATATTGGAGGTGCTGCGCGATCTTGGGTACGAGAAGCGGGAGCCCGGTGCCTCGGACGGGGCAGCCTCGAACATTGCGGACAACGCCAACACTGGGGCGACCGACGACATTTCGGCCGGATCGGCTGACGAAGCGATCGCCGAGGACGGCTTGCCCGAGATGTAACGGTCTGGGCGGCCCGGTTAGCCGCAGGGCAACTCGCTTCCCATCCAACAACAGTTACGACAAGCGGCCAGTCTCCACGATCGCGGGAGGCTGGCCGCTTTTTGATTGGTGTAGGCGTTTCGTCGTCGAGATGTGGCCTGACTTGCAGGGTGAGCTTGCGGCAATGGTGGCACCGGCTGGCAAGTCGACTGGATAGGGCGTTGGCGAGACAACCGGTTTTAACCAGATTCACAAAGCTCGCGGGGCTGCCGATCCTCTATTGCAGCATAGGGGGCGGGCAGCTATTGTCGCGGCCCGGTGACAGCCGAAAATGCCCGCCGGTGTGTCGGCGCACGCGCCGGAATCGTCGTGGCGCATCGGCCAAGTTGCCGTGGAAGGAAAAGAGCGTTGTTTTCCTTTCGGCCGAAACGGGCCCGCCCGCGACGCAGCGGATGCGACGCGCCGTGCGAGGACTCGGGAAGACGGAAAAACACACGCGGGGCGTCTACGCCGGGGCGGGGACGAACGGCACGGCAAACAATCGATCGACGGCAACGACGGAGCACACCTGTACCGCGAATTGGGCTGTTGTGTTTCAAGGTCATCCAGAGGGGCCCGGTCGGACCACCAGCCTTTCGAAACCGGCTGTTTTGCATGGAGGCGAGAGACCATTGGCGGGAAACGAAGCATTTCTTCGTGATCGAGGAAAACGGTGTGGGCTGGCATGCAAGGCGGGGCTGCTACTGCTGGCCATGAGCACAACCGGGTGCTCGATGCTGGCACAGGGCGAGAACGTGCAGGGTGTGCGGCTGTATCAGCAAGGCAACTTCCAAGCGGCGTTGCAAAGCTTTCAGCGGGCGCTGCAAAACGACCCGAACAACGCCGACGCCTACTACAACCTGGCGGCCACGTATCATCGTATGGCAACGCTGCACGGACAGCAGTCGGACTATGATCAGGCCGAGAGCTTCTACAACCAGTGTCTCGATCACGCGCCCGATCACCAGCCTTGCTACCGCGGACTGGCCGTATTGCTGGTCGAACAGCAGCGGGCTGAAGAGGCGTTTCGCTTGCTCGAGGGATGGGCCGACCGGAGCCCGGCACGACCTGAGCCGAAGATCGAGTTGGCCCGGCTGTTTGAAGAGTTTGGCGACAAGAAAGCGGCCAAGGCTCATCTGATCGAGGCCGTGGCGATCGATCCTCAAAACGCCCGGGCACTGGCCGCATTGGGCCGCATTCGCGAAGAGCTTGGCGAGTATGACCAGGCACTGGCCGACTATCAGCGATCGTTGCAGCACGATCGCTTTCAGCCCGAGGTAGCGCAGCGATTGGCCGCGTTGCAGGCAGCACGGCGACCGTACGCTTCTCCGGTCGGCCCGGCCGGCACCGGTGGCACGCGCACGGTGAACACCAATCCCGCTACGCTTCGATAGGCCGCTTTCTTCCGCGCGCAGGGCCCACAGCGGGGGGCAACCGCGCCGTTGCGATGGGTGCCGCACCGCGTGATGGCCCGAACATCGGTCGGGGCGGAATGCGCCCAATCTGCCGCGCGATGGTAATAAAGCGCGCCGGTGCATGTCGAACGCGCGGCTGTGCCGTGCCACGATTTCGGCAGCCGCACGGTTTACGGCCATCAGGCCGCATGGCTGACTGGGAAATCTTCTGTAGTGGCCGGGCGATCGGTCGGGCGGCGCGATGGGAAAACCCGTGTTTCGCGCCCATCGCCAATCGGGACACGAGCCGTTAGAATTACGGCGCGACCAGCCCCGCCGCCCACGGCGCAAAGCCCCTTGGCAAACGGGCTGCCGTGCGTGGAAGCTCGGCGAAGTCGCTGCTCCGGGGGGAGCGTGTGGCACGAAAGTGCGAGCCGGCCTGGCAGCCGAAGTTCTGGCGCGCAACGCTGCGCCGCAAGACCACTCCGACGGAAACGACGAACGCGCCATTTGCGGACACAAAGGGAGCACGATGTTGAAGCGACGCCTTATGACCCCCGGACCGACTCAGGTGCCCGAGCCCGCGAGGCTTTCGATGGCCAAGCAGGTGATCCATCATCGGACACCGGAGCTGAAGCAACTGCTGGCCGACGTGCTGGAAGGGCTGAAAGATGTGTTTCAAACCACCAACGACGTGTTGGTGCTGAGCAGCTCGGGCACCGGTGGCATGGAAGCGGCCGTGGTGAACACGATTCCGCGAGGGGGCAAGGCGATTGTGCTCGAGGCAGGACGATTTGCCCAGCGGTGGACCGCCATTGCCCAGGCATTCGGCATCGAGGTGGTGCGGCACGAAGTTCCCTGGGGCAAGGCCGTCGATCCCAGCGACGTGCAGCGGTTGCTCGATGAGCACCCCGACGCGGTGGCCGTTTGCACGACACTACAGGAAACCAGCACCGGCGTGGTACACGACATCGAGGCGATCGGCCGCATTGTGGCCCAAACGCCGGCGCTTCTGCTGGTGGACGGCATCAGCGGCGGCGGGGTGATCGAGTGCCGCACGGACGACTGGAACATCGACGTGCTGGTAGTTGGCTCGCAGAAGGCGCTGATGCTGCCACCCGGACTGGCATTCGTGGCGGTGAGCCCGAAGGCCTGGCAGCAGATCGAGCGCATCGAGCCACAGGCGTTTTATTTCGACCTGCGAGCCTACCGCAAAAAGGCACTCGATGGACCCGACACACCGTTTACGCCGGCGCACACGCTGATTGCCGCACTGGCCGAGAACCTGAAGCAGATTCGGGCCGAAGGCATGCCGGCCATTTGGCAACGCTCAGCCCGGCTGGCCCAGGCCACGCGGGCGGGCATTCGTGCTATGGGGCTGGAGCTTTTCGCCGAACGGCCGGCCGATGGGGTGACGGCGGTTCGCGTGCCCGAGGGGATCGACGGCCAGGCGTTGAACAAACGAATCGAACAGCGGTTTGGCGTGAAGCTGGCGGGCGGACAAGCCCACCTGAAGGGCAAGATTTTTCGCATAGCGCACATGGGAATCATCGACG
>WGDQ01000739.1 GCA_015493185.1 Planctomycetaceae bacterium | reverse complement strand
TCATTGCCGATCGTGGCGCGGATAAGAATCGACTGCTCGGCCCCCTTCGACAATCCAACCGCGTTTGTGCCACGCATGCGGCTCATGCTGCTCATGCTTATGTTTGTGCCGGGGGCGGTATCTGTAGGCGAAGATCGCAGACGCCGATTTGTCCTTCGCATTCGTCGACCTCGATAAGCAGTCGGCTTGGTTCGAAGCCCGCGCGGCGCCGAAGCGCTTCGTGCAAGCGGTGCCCGAGATAATGGGCGATTTGTTCGGCGGTTGTGTTGGCCACTGGCAGCAAAACGCAGTCTTCGCGAGGAAAGATCCAGCGGCGATTTTCGAATCGGGCTTCGACCTCCTCACCCTGCGTCTTCACATGGATTAGTGGATGTGTGGTGGGCAGCAGCACCCGATGGTCGAGCTCGTCGGTCAACGAGCGGAGCGTGTCGCGCAGTGCGATGAAGTCGACCACATATTGGTTTTCGTCCAACGGCCCGAACACCTCGGCCGCCACGCGGTAGTTGTGGCCGTGCAAACGCTCGCAAATGTTGCCGTTGAAAGTGATGAAATGTGCGGCGCAAAAGACCAGATAATCTTTCTTCATCCGCACATGATACTGCTCGGAGATGCGGGACTCAGGCACGGTAGACATTGCTCCAGCAGAAATTGCTCCAGAAAAAAATGAACAACACGACGCCGGCTGAGAAAAGACCGCCATCACATCGGCCGAGGGCCATATGCCCGCCTTGATCGGTTCGAGCCACCTCGCGCCGGGGTGCTCGATGCTGAACAAATCGCGACTATGGAATATGGCAGCTTCTTTGCTGGGCGACAACAGCCCATCGTCGTGCGATGCGGTGTGGCCTCGATCGCTGCGTCGCGAACAGCGACGTGAACGGCCGTATTCTGCCTCATACGCAGATTTGCTGGGGCGACAGAGGTTCCAGGTCACCTGGGTTGCGAGTGGAACCGATGGTTCGCCTTTCAACAGTCGCAGGCGTTCGTGGCTTCGCGATGCCGATGCCGCGTCTTCTATCAGTTGCACGCACAACGTGTTACACCGCCGTGTTACATCACGGGTGCCGGGCGGGGCAGGGCGATTATCCCATCTCGCAAGGCGGCGAACAATCCGGCCGCGATCAAGTCGGCAGTGGTGCCAGGATTGCGGCGGTGGCCGTCGGCGCGGAGCCAAGCGTCGAAATTCCGCAGCTCACGTTGATAGCTCGCGTCGCCAGGGCGCCCTGAAGCCAACACCGAAGCTGCACGCTTGGCCGATTCTCGGGCCACGGCGTCGCCGCATTTTCGGGCGATCAGGCTATCGGGATGCGTCGCCATGAGGCGAACATGCGTCAGGACCACGCGGTCTGCAACCGACAGGCCGGGTGCCTGTCCGTCGGCGAGCCACGGCACGACCGTGCCGAGAACATCATCGAAGCCGTTATTGTATTGTCGGGCCACCATGTCGCGCGAAGCGGCTAGTCGCATCATCGACACCAAGTCGGCCGTGGGGGCTTGAGATACGTCGCCTTGTTCCACGCGTCCCAATCCGCCCGGTTGGGCAAGACGAATGGCTTCGTAAACGTTGTGGGCGTCCTGCAAGTTCGATCGACGCAATACGCGCTGAACACCGGTTTGAAGCGGCTCGCCGCGGGGAACGGCGCAGAGCGGTGCCAACAGCAGCACCGTGCCCAGGTTCGTGTTGGTTGATGTAACGCGCCGCGTTGCGCGAATAGCCTGCAAAACGGTTTCGCCGATAGGTTGGTTCACCGCCGCGTCCATGGCAGGCGCGATGGCCACGGCCGAAGTCAAAAAATCGACCAACGTCAGCCCATCGAATTCGGCGCCGGGATGAACGTTTCCCGGCTTCGGCGAAGCCACTTCCAAAGTGCAAGCCAGCGTGGCGAGTTGGCCGGTGGTCAAATACGACATGGATCGGAAGGGTTTGGGTGGATTGAAACGCGACGAGTTGGGCGAACGGCGAACGGGGTTTGAGACGTAAAACGCCCGGGCTACGACGAATAGCAGACCGCCCGGTAAGCCATGCGGCCAGATCGTGTCCCGAATCAAGTGGCGGCACAACCTATCGTACGCCCCGATGGTGCATATTGGGAGTCGGGCGGGCGTGTGCCGGTGCGTTCCGGGATCGCGTGGTCAGTATTTATCGATATCTGCCGAAGGCGGGGGCGCGCAGTATGCTTGATAGCCAGTTGATGGCCAGGGACGCGGTGCTTCGGGGCAAAGCGAGTCGAGGGCAGCGTGCCGTCCCGCACTGGTGCGTCGAATCGTTGCAACGGAAATTCGCCACAGCAGAATTGTCGCGCGGAGAGCGGCAAGAACGAATGGCGTCGGGCGCCCTTTTTCTTTTGGTTTGCCGCTTTTCTTCTGGTAATCGCTCAGTCGGCCGTGGCGGCATCGAGCCGCTGAATCCAGAATCGCCTTGCTTCGATAAACGGACGCAACAGTTCGTCAGCATCTATTTCGG
>WGDQ01000738.1 GCA_015493185.1 Planctomycetaceae bacterium | reverse complement strand
CTTCGTCAGCTCAGCGAGCTTTGTCGAGGCCGCGCCCGAAGGGCAGGCCGAGCTCTCGACGGCGTCGAGCCGGCCGGTTTGGGTCGTTGGCAGCCACACTGGGTTTTTCGAATAGGTTGCTCTGCTAGGACACGAAAGAATTCGAGGTCGACCAATGCCTGCTCGCTTCGCCGGTTGCGCTTGTCGTTTGGCCCTGCTGGGGCTGACCACTATGCTGGGGTCCGTGCTCCTGGGATGCGATCGCGGCGGTGCTCCACCGCTGCCGGCCGCTGCGGCGAGCCAACTGTCGGCGTCTGCCACGACCGACGACGAACCGGAAAATACTCGGCGTAACAAACTTGGTGATCGGGAAAAGGCGAATGGTGCGGTTTCCGGCAACCAGGCCCCGAACGACCCTCGTACGACGGAAGCCAGCGAAGTGAACGATGCAGACCATACCCCCGAGCCGAACCACGGCGAATCGGAACCCCAGCAGCAGCCGGCCAATCGTCTGGCCAAGGAAACAAGTCCCTACTTGTTGATGCACGCCCACAACCCGGTCGATTGGTATCCATGGGGTCCTGAGGCATTCGAGCGCGCTCGTCGGGAAAACAAGCCGATTTTTCTTTCGGTCGGCTATGCGAGCTGCCACTGGTGCCATGTGATGGAGCGCGAGTCGTTTCGCGACCCGGAGATTGCGGCCTTTTTGAACGAGCATTTCATCAGCATCAAGGTCGACCGCGAAGAGCGTCCCGACGTCGATCAGATCTACATGACCGCCTTGCAGGTTTACAACCAGCTTACAGGCAGTCAGCGTGGCGGCGGTTGGCCGATGTCGATGTTCTTGCTGCCCGATGGCCGGCCTTTCTTCGGCGGCACGTACTTTCCTCCACGCGACGGACCGCGGGGCGTCGGGTTTCTCAGCGTCTTGCGACGTATTCATGAAGTGTGGCGCAACGAGCCCGACCGATTGAAACAGCAGGCCGAGCAGCTCACGAAAATCACGGTGGCCACGATCGACGAGCAACCCGCGGGCCCCAAGCAGTTGCCCGCAAGTGAGCAAATTGCCGCGCGCATCGAGGAAGCGCTGTTTCAAGAGTTCGACGCCGAGTACGGCGGCTTCGGCTACAGCGAGGTCGATCCCAATCGGCCGAAGTTTCCCGTGCCGTCCAATCTGCTGTTTCTACTAGACCGCTGGCGTCGCGACCGCACCGAACGGGCGAAAACGATGCTGACCACCACGTTGGCCCACATGGCGGGCGGAGGCATTCACGATCAGGTGGGCGGAGGCTTTCATCGCTACAGCACCGACCGCTACTGGCGCGTGCCGCACTTCGAAAAAATGCTCTACGACAACGGCCAACTGGCCACGCTCTATGCTGAGGCTTTTGCCAGCTTCGGCCGGTTGAGCGATCGGCGCACGGTCGAACGGCTGGTCGACTTTGTGTTGCGAGAGCTGACCTCGCCCGAGGGGGCGTTTTATTCGTCGCTCGGCGCCGAGACCGGGGGGCACGAGGGGGCCTACTACGTGTGGACGCGCCAAGAAATCGAGGCGGCCCTCTCGGACGATCAGTTTCAGCTTGTCCGGGCTGTTTACGGCCTGGACCAAGAACCCAATTTCGAGGGGCGCTATGTGCTGTGTTGGTCGGCACCTCCAGACGAGATCGCCAAATCGTTGGGGCTCGACGAGGCCACGCTGTTTGCGCAACTCGACGCCGCACACAAAACACTGCTGGAAGTCCGTGGGCGTCGCGAGCGACCGCGGACCGACACGAAAATTGTGACCGCATGGAATGGGCTGATGATTCGCGGCCTGGCCGATGCCGGTCGGGTGCTCAAACGTCCGCAATACGTGCAGGCCGCCGCGCGCGCGGCCGAATTCGTCTGGTCGCATTTGCGCCAGGACGACAACCGCCTGCTGCGCAGTTACGCCGGCGGGCAGGCCAAGTGGAACGCGTATCTGGACGACTACGCCATGCTGACCGACGGGTTGCTCGCTCTGCACCAAGCCGACGGATCGGCCCGCTGGCTCGAGCGCGCGCAGCAGTTGGCCGATCGCCAAATCGATTTGTTCTGGGACGAACGGCGAGGCGGCTTTTTCTTTACGTCCGACGACCACGAAGCGCTATTCGCTCGGCCGAAAGATCCCGTCGATTCGGCGCTGCCGAGCGGCAACGCCGTTTCGGCCCACAACCTGATTCGGTTGAGCCGCCTGCTGAAGCGGCCCGACTACCGCCAGCGGGCCGAACAAACGATTCTTGCCCTGGCATGGGGTTTTGATCGCTCGCCTGCCGCCATGCCACGGATGGCCACGGCCCTGATGGCGTTGGATGCCAGCCGATCAGGCAACGCGGCCGACTGACGGACCAACGGCTCTTGTTGAAAAACGGCTATGTCGCCCCGTGAAAGCCGAAAAAATCGCTCGGCTCAATGGAGCCGGGGCGCAGGCATAGCCGCGGATGCGCCGAGCCTTGCCTTGAACAACGCGGAGCCGCCCCGTCTCCGATCGCCTGCAACCAGACGGAGCTTTTCAACGATTCGCAACGGCTTGCAGACGCCGATGAGTCACTCGACCGGCATGGGGGCGATTCCCAGAAGCCTGCCGGGCTTCGCTTTCCTCGGCAGCACTGGTTGGTGAGCGGCCGTGATGCGGCGTGCGCGGTCAGCTATTCTTCAACACCCACGCGCCGGGCGTCACGCGGTCGATGTTGGGCGTGACATCGGCCTCGACGTTGCCCAGTGTCCAGGACAGGCCGCCCAGCAACACCTGATGAAAGATGTCGTTGGTCCACACGTCTTCGCGATGGCCCATCGACGTATAGAACACGCGTCCCTTTTCGTGGCGGCGGGCCCAGGTCGATGGGTACGGGGGTCGCTGGTACATGGGGCCCTTCATGCCCTTGGTTTCTTGCACCAGAATCACGTGCAGATCGTGCGAGAAGTTTTTCAGCGCGTACCACTCCTCGAGCATTTCGAACCCATCGCCCAGCTTTTGCACACCGGGAAACGTGGGCGAGACAACCCGCTGCCGGCTGATCTGCTGCGCGCCGTGCACGATGAATTCGCCGCCCAACATCGCAATGTAAGGGTCGGGCTCGGTCTGGTTTTCATAGCGCTCGCCCGGCGTGTGGAAGGTGTCGCTTGCGCAGTGCGATCCTACGAAACCCTTGCCGCCGGCCACGGCATCGAGCAATCGTTGCTTGCCCGCGGCCGACATCGGAGGGCTGCCGTCGCCGGCCGGTTTGGTCAGATCGCCCGTGGTATAGAACAAGAAACCGTCAAAGCGATCCAAGTCGCTGTCGAAAATGCCGCCGTCTTTGGTGATCGTGACATCGAAGCCGTGCTGATCGGCCAGTTGTTTCACCACGCGTTCGGCATGGGCCAGTTTTTGTTGCTGGCGCCGCCGCACGACAGAGTGCTCGAACGTAACGCTCTTGGTGAACATCAGCACGTGTTGGCGCCGACGGTCGGCAGCCGCGACCCATTGCCAGGGAAACGAGGCCGCCGCTACCGCCGCGGCCGTTGTCTGCAACATTTCGCGACGTTTCATGGGATTCTAGGCTCTCTGGTTCGAGGGATGTTTTTTCCGGCCGGGTGCGCCACACCGCGTTGCCACCGCTGCTGGCCAGCCTTGATTGTAGCCACCCGAGCCGCCGTGTTTAGCGATTTTCGACGACAAAATTCCTTGAGTCGCGGCACCTGGCCATCTACGATCAGAGCTTGCGAAACAAATACTGCGAACTCCCGTCGAGTTTGGCCTGCGGCCGCTGGCGGGCGCCGTATTCTGAGTGTCTATCGGTCGCATCTTTTGACGTGCAGCGCCGGTTAGGAGAGATCGAGATGAACGCACGACATTCGCTCATCTGCTTGGCCACGCTGCTGGTAGCAACGGCTGCCAACGGTCAGGTCGTCGATCCAATTCTTTTCAACGCCTCGACCAACGCCGGGCCCGACGATCCGCCAGGGTTGGGGATCAACTTCACTTCGAGCAGCCAGGTGCCGTGGGAATTGACGCCGGCATCGGCCAAGGAGCATCACTGCCGGTGCTTTTGTTCAAGAAAAAGTTCTTGCCGGCCATTCGCGAAGGACGGAAG
>WGDQ01000737.1 GCA_015493185.1 Planctomycetaceae bacterium | reverse complement strand
GCGTTGACCGAACCGACAGAAGATGCTGCGTGGAAAGACGCGTTTGACGAAGCCAAGGCGTTCGACCGTCGCGGGGCATGGTCGGCGGCGGCTGACGTTTTCCAACGACTGGCTGACCAGTACCCCGACGATCCTGCCGTCCGGCGCAACTTGGCCGTGACGCTGATGAAAGCAGCTCGCGAAGGTGAGGCCGCCGAGGCCTGGAGAACGTATGCCTCGATGAACGTCCCGCTGGACGAAGCCATCGACGCGGAGGCCACCGCCCACTTCCTCGATAAAGGGGCTTCTGAAGGATGGGTTGAGCTAAAGCGAGTCGTTTACGAACTTGACGATCTGGAATCATTGGTCGCTGCGCTCGGCACGGAGCCACGAGCCAAGGTCCGTCCGGTAGCTTCGGAGCAAAGAGACCATGAGCAGCCGCCACCTCGCGCTGTTTACGATTTGCTCGACCGGCCGATTCCGGTCGATCTTGCCGACTGGTCGCTGGAGGATGTGCCACACCGGATTGCTAGGGTCGAACTGTTTGGCAAGCAAACCGACCGACCAGCGCGAGCAGAGGTGATCGGCTTCGATATCGATGCTCGTCTTGATCGGGCCGAGGCCATGTTGCGGCAGTTGGGTGGCGGGCAGATTGACAAGCCAAGCCACCAAGAGGTCTTGACGTCGGCACCGCGTCAGGCCGTTCTGTTCGTGATCCCGGCACTGATGCCAGCGGAAGCGTCGGCGGATCGTCAGCGAGAGATCGCTGAGCAGTACGCTAGCAAACGGTTGGAAGATTGGCTGAACATACCGCAACGCCGTTTAGGTGGCAAAACGCCGCTCGACGTAGCTGGTGATGAGGCGTTCCGCGTCGCGTTGGAAGGTTTGCTTGGCTACCTTTCCCAGATGCTTGATGTGGCGGACCTTGCTGTGGATCTCGCCCCGGTCCGGCAGCGTTTGAACTTGCCACCGCGCGAACCCGTATCGGACGGGCAAACCAGCGTCCTCGCGGTGCCTCCAACACGTTGGGACCAACTGGCTGTCGAACAGTTGAGCGATGATGAACTTTGTGTGCTCATGGAACTTGCTTTCGCTTTTCGGCGCCAGCGCGTGGCCATGCGAGCTTTAGAGGTTGCTCTAGAGCGTCCTGGGTTGATTCCAGATCAGGCGTTGCCGCAAATCTACTTGTTGATGGCTTCACTGTGCCGTCATACGGATGAACAACTCGCAGCGGTGGAAAAGGCACGCAACCTGGCCGAAGGAGATCGACAGCTCGAAGCTCGGGTCGACTTGGGAGAGCTGCGGATCCGAGTACAGCGTCGTGAATCGGAAGGTGTCCTATCACTCATCGAGAAGATTCGTGCGAAGTACCGGGACCAGCCGGAGATACTGTACGAGTTGTACGAGATGCTGAACCGCATGGGCTTGGCTGGGCAGCGGGGGCGAGGGGACGACGCCGGGATGGAGGTGGACGCAGAAGCTGCTGACGAGGTGTCGGTTGGCGTAACCGGCGAAGCGGCGCCAGAAATCTGGACACCCGAAGCCCAGCGCGCTGCCCAAGGAAAAAGTAAATTGTGGTTACCTGGCGAGGAGTGAAGTGCACAATTTGATAGAATACAGGAATCAGCACAAGCCAGCCCGAACGTCGCACGGCAGAGGCGTCTCGGCCCAAGTTCTTCTTCTGTGTTGATCGCATCAAGAGCATCTCAACATCTCGTAAAGACCGCTGTCATTCTGCCTTAGGAGAAAGCATCCGTGAAAAATGCACAGCAGGTATTGGGGCTTGCAGCAGAAGTGTGTGAGCCAACGCGGCAGCACGGGCTCCAGCACACGGGAACAGATCAAACGAACGCCGTGGTCGTAACACACGGTCGCGCCATACAGTCGCGGTGGCTTGGTGCGATGCCGTCGGCTCTGGCGGCAATCATTTTTTGCTGGATCGCGGCAACGGGCGTCTCGCAGGCTCGGGCCGACGATGCCCCCGCGGTAATTGAGACCGAAGGTGTCCGACGGCTGCGACTGCTTGAACCGAGTGCCGACAACCCTCGCAACTCCGAGGGCGATTTCATCCGGCTTCGGGATGGACGCATTCTGTTCGTTTATACGCACTTCACAGGCGGCGCTGCCGACCATTCGTCCGCTCATCTGGCAGGACGGTTTTCAGAGGACAATGGCCGAACTTGGACGGACCACGACATTGTGGTGCTGCCCAACGAGGCCAAGATGAATGTGATGTCGGTATCGCTGCTGCGGTTGGCAGATGGTCGCATTGGCATGCTGTACCTGCGTAAAAACGCGATGAACGATTGCCGGCCTTATCTCCGTATTTCGACTGACGAGGCAAAGAGCTGGGGCGCCCCCACGCTTTGCATCCCGGATGGAGGTTATTTCGTTGTAAACAACGGCCGACTGGTACAACTGAGAAACGGGCGCCTGGTCATTCCTACGTCGCAGCACGCGCAGCCGGGAGGAAAGTTTCAAAGCCGTGGCACCGCTATGTGCTACCTGTCCGACGACGAAGGCCGAACTTGGCGAAGGAGTCGAACAGTGCTCGAGGCGCCGCCTTCCAGCCGATCAGGGCTTCAAGAGCCCGGTGTTGTTGAACTACGCGACGGCCGGCTGATGATGTTTTGTCGGATCGATCAAGGATCGCAATTTGTCTCGTACAGCGATGATGGAGGCGAAACCTGGTCGCCGCCCAAGCCTTCGTCGCTGATCTCGCCTGTTTCGCCCGCGACAATCAAGCGAATTCCTTCGACAGGCGACTTGCTGGTGGTTTACAACAACCATGCTGGCATTGATCCAAGCTTGCGGGGCAAGCGAACGCCGTTGACGATTGCAGTTTCGAAGGACGAAGGCCAGACATGGCAATTGCATAAGAACATCGAAGACGACCCGAACGGTTGGTATTGCTACACGGCCATGATGTTTGTCGACAAGCGCGTATTGCTCGCCTATTGCGGGGGTGATCGCCGCACCGGGGGGCTGAACGCCACAGTGATAACGCAAGTCGATTTGGAGTGGATCTATCGCTGATTTGGCGGTAGGAGTTCGCTTGTCCGCTGTGGCGTTTGCGCGGCACGACGTTGCCGGGCCCCACTTGTCTTGCGAGGGTTCAACGCGCGCTGCGCGAAGGTGGAGAAGTCTTCATCTTTTTTCAGCAGCGGGGAGCGGGAAGCGATAGACCGTAGAGTGCGGCCCGTCTTCGGGCAGTAGGTAGAAGTACGCCCCAGCCTTGCAGAATCCTTCGCGTGAGAAGTTGTGCCCTCCCGAGCGAACCTCGCCTTTCAATCGATACCGCTTCAACAGACGCCAGGCGTCGGTATCAATCACGTCGACCACTGGGCCGAGCCGTCTGTGTTTTCCAGAGGCGTAAAGGTAACCGTCGTGCCACTCGATGTCTTGGTACGCGACGCCGGTGGGATTCGCAACTTGCTTAATCGCCCCCGATCCTGGCGGCCTTTGCAGCACGTAGAACACGCGGCTGTCCCAGTTCGCCGCGTACAAACGGTTTTGCGTGTCAACGGCAACCGCGCCCACATGGTCATTTATCGGTAGAGCCTGTTCGATGGTCAGGTTCGCGGCGTCGATTTGAAGTAGGGTTGCCGTCGAGCGGGGACGGTACTCGGCCAAAGGAAGCCAGATTTTCCCTCCACGCAATTGCATGCCGCCGGGATGATATTGCTGCCGACGTACAAGTCGTATCTTGCGCTGCAGGTGAAGCGTTGCACGATCGATTTGCAGCAGCCAGCCTTCCCGTTGGGGGCGGTTGACTGTGGAAACCCAAAACGTGTTTGCATCGACACAAAGGCCCTGCACATGATGCGTCTCAATCTTCAAAGGCCATGCCTGGTCGGGACGTAGCTCGAAAATCGGAGGCTCGTCGACGTTGTTGCCACCGTATTCGTGCCCGACCGCGGGTTGCGCACCTGATTTGTCTTCGGCTGACAGCCTGCTGAGTTGCGTGTTGGAGAGACAAATCGTAGCGATCAGCACCTGGCCGAGCCGACGTGTTTGACGGGCACGCAACATGGGCGGCAGAACTCAACGTGGTTGCCGCCAGCGCTGACGGCGAACCGGAGGCAATGGTCGAAAAAGAAAGCAAGACGGAGAAATCGAAGCAGCAGGCCGCCGAGAGACAAACCAATGCGGCGAGGCGGGTGAATACTGTGAAAGATCCAGGTTGGCCTGCCCGCTTTTGCAGCGAGCGAAGTCCAAAAGAGAAAAAACGAAAAACGACCGCTCCCTTCACCGGGCAGCGGCCGTTCTTTGGCAATGGGCGATGCAGGGCTCGAACCTGCGACCCCCAGCTTGTCGAGCTGGTGCTCTAGCCAACTGAGCTAATCGCCCGAAACATCGGATTTTTTTCATGTCCGACCGCCATTGCCCGGGCAACAGCCCAGGGGGCAACACGCTCCGGCCCGAAATCAATAGGGCACTTCTGGTTCGGAGAAGGCAGCGGAATCTCGATGGCTGCGTGCGAAATACTCTCCGTAGGAAGCAAACCGGCAAACCATTGATTACAAATCTGACCGACACGCGTGAACACGTCAAGGGCTGTCCAGACGACATTCGGCTGGACTGGCCAGATGGCCGAGACTCAGCAAGCAGCAAGCTCCCAAGAGGGCCCTGTCGCTCGAATTTTTTGAACACGCGCCACGTTCTGATTGTCGGGGGGTGGTCAACGTGTTTTAGCCGGCGGTGCCTTGCTCAAAGGCCAGTACCTTCTATACTTTGCGGTCACGGAAACGGTTCGCCGATCTGCGGCGAGAACCCATGACGCGGCGCTGGTCCTCACTCGTTGTTTTCCTTACGACGCCCCGGTCGTTGGCGAGGTCGCGATGGTGCAAGCCAGGCGTGCGGTATTTGTGTGCACTTCGTATTTTCGGTTGCTCCCTGTAGGCTGTGAGCAATTACTATTTGCTGCTTTTCGACGGTAAAAGCCCCCGGCGTTCCCGATGCTGAAAGTTCGATTGCCTGATGGAAGTGTTCGCCAGTTTACCCACCGGGTGCGCCCTATCGACGTTGCGGCCGAGATAGGTTCGCGCTTGGCCAAGGCGACAGTGGCTGCGGTCGTGGATGGACATGTGGTGGGGGCCGACACTCCGTTGCCCAGCGATGGGGAGATATCGCTCCGCTTGCTCACGAACAAAGATCCCGAAGCGCTGGCGGTGCTTCGGCATTCGTGTGCTCATGTGATGGCCCGAGCTGTGATGCGGTTGTTCGAGGGTGTGCGCCTGGCGTTCGGGCCAACGACCGCCACCGGCTTCTATTACGACATGGATCTTGAGCACTCGATCAGCGAGGATGATTTTCCTGCGATCGAGGCGGAAATGGCCAAGATCATCAAGCAGGATGAAGAGTTTGAACGCATTGAGCGACCACGCGACGAGGCGATTGCTTTGTGTCGCGAGTTGGACCAACCGCTGAAAGTGGAACACATCGAAGAAGGGCTTGCGGATCATCCAACGTTGTCGTTCTATCGGCAAGGAGAATTCGTCGACCTGTGCCGCGGCCCCCACATTCCACGGGCGGGAATGATCAAGGCATTCAAATTGCTTTCGGTGGCGGGGGCCTATTGGAAAGGCGATTCGAGCCGCAAGCAGTTGCAGCGGCTCTACGGGACCGCTTTCTTCAGTAAGGCCGATCTCGAAGCACATCTCAAAGCCGTCGAAGAGGCCAAACGCCGCGACCATCGCGTGCTGGGGAAGCAGCTCGATCTGTTTACGATCAGCCCCTTGGTGGGGGCGGGTATGATCTTGTGGCTTCCTCGAGGAGCAATCATTCGCTCGGAGCTGGAGAATTTCATCCGTGAAGAGCTGGTGCGCCGCGACTACGAACCCGTTTATACGCCCCATTTGGGGCACGTGGAGCTGTACGAGACCTCGGGGCATTTCCCGTACTACGCCGACAGTCAGTTCGCACCCATCGAGATGAACCCCGGCGAGCGGTATTTGGTCAAGCCGATGAACTGCCCGCACCACGTCATGATTTACAAGGCGCGTCGGCGGAGTTATCGCGACCTGCCGCTGCGCCTGGCTGAGTTTGGCACCGTATATCGCTACGAACAGTCGGGCGAGCTGACCGGCATGACGCGCGTGCGGGGGTTTACGCAGGACGACGCACACCTGTTTTGCACAGAAGACCAGGTGGCCGACGAGTTTCGCGGCTGCTTGGAGATGACACGGTTTGTTCTAGAAACGTTGGGGCTCACAGACTACCGTGTGCGGTTGGGGTTCCGAGATCCAGCAAGCGACAAATACGTGGGTAGCGAAGAGAGCTGGCAGCGAGCCGAGGCATCGCTCGAGGCCGTTTGTCGCGAAATGGATTTACCCCGGCTGGACGTCGAGCGAGGCGAAGCGGCGTTTTACGGTCCGAAGGCCGATTTTGTTGTGGCCGACTGTCTCGGGCGCGAATGGCAATTGGGCACCGTGCAGTTGGACTACAATCTGCCGAGCAAAGAACGGTTTGGCTTGGAGTACACCGGTCCGGACAATCGGCCTCATCAGCCCGTGATGATCCACCGTGCACCGCTTGGTTCGTTGGAACGGTTTGTTGGCATGCTGATTGAACATTTCGCAGGCGCTTTTCCGCTATGGCTGGCCCCGGAGCAGGTCCGCGTGTTGAGTGTCAGCGAACGGGCCGAATCATACGGTCGAAAAATCGAGGCAAAACTGCGGGCGGCACACCTTCGGGTTCGTGGCGACTACCGCGCCGAGAAGTTAGGCGGCAAGATTCGCGATGCCCAACTGATGAAGATTCCCTACATGTTTGTTGTGGGCACGAAAGATATGGAGCAGGGCACCGTATCGGTTCGCGATCGGATCGAGGGTGATTTGGGCGCCATGACCCTGGAAAAGGCAATCGAGCACCTGCAAGACGAGATTGCGACAAAACGAGTGCGGCAGGTTGCCAAGTCGAGTGTGCGTCTGATCGAAACGGCAGAAGGTAGCGAATATTGAACCGCGGTGGGGTGTGAAGAAGCAGAGGCTTTCGGTCTTTTGGTGGTGTTCCCGCGCGGTCCTTGGACGTGGGAGTGTGACGGGAGTATCGCGAACCGGAGCGCGGTCCCAATTTGGTTGGTCGATTGCTTGGTCACAGGCTCCAATCCGAGATTAGTGGGCCGAGATGCCGATCCAAAAAATATGACCAACTCCAAATGGCAAAAAGGTTTG
>WGDQ01000736.1 GCA_015493185.1 Planctomycetaceae bacterium | reverse complement strand
TTTCGTCGATGTCGTGGATGGCGATGAACCTGGGGTTTTACATCCTGATTTTTCGTTACACGCCGATGATCGGCGAGGGCACGGGCTGGGGGCAGTATCAGTTTTTCATTTTTCTTTCGACGACGCTGTTCGTGACGAGCCTGGTGCAAACGTTTTTCATGCCCAACGCCGAGGAGTTCAGCGAGCTGATTCGTCGGGGCGATCTCGACTTCGCGTTGTTGAAACCGATCGACACGCAGTTTCTCGTATCGTTGCACCGCATGAATTGGTCGTCGATGGCCAACTTCGGCTTTGGTGCGGGGTTGCTGGTTTATAGTTTGTACCGGCTGCACTACATGCCGCACCCGGTGCAGTGGGTGTTGTATGTGGTGTACGTGGCGTGCGGCGTGGCGATTATGTATAGCCTGATGATTTCGATGGCGGCCGTGAGCGTGTGGATGGGACGCAATCAGAGCCTCTACAATTTCTGGTTTTACATCACCAACTTTTCGCGTTACCCGATGGAGATTTATCGGGGCACGTGGGGCGATCCGCTGCGGTGGACGTTTACGTTCGTGATTCCGGTGCTAATCGTGGTGAACGTGCCGGCGCGGCTGTTGGTCAAGCCGCTCGAGGCGCGAACGTTGGCCGTGCTGGCCGTTGCCTACACGGCGGGATGTTTGGCGGCTTCGCGGTGGGTTTTCAATCGGGCACTGCTCAGCTACCGCAGCGCGAGCAGTTGAATGGTTCCCCCGGTTTGCGGACTCGGGAGAACCGGTGCCGGTGAGGTGTTGGCCGCGCCGCGGCAAGATGCTGGCGAAAACGACCGGCAGCGGGGTAGATTGTTTTACGCTTGTCGCCCGGCCGCTGGGTTACGATAATCGAGAGGTGATTCGTTCGGGGATTCCCCGTTGGGGCCGTGGCCGCTGGTTTTCCGGCACGTTGGGGAAAAGCGCCCGCGGTGCATTGGGCGTGGCAGGCGAATCGGCCATTGGTTTCCCTCCGGCGGGCGAGCGACCGCTCGGGCCGCGATTCCGGATTAAGCTGAGCTGGCGTTGAACTTATGACAGTGGATCTTCGTCCTCCGGGCGGCGTGGTCTCGATTTGGGCCGTGTTCTTTCTGTTGTCCGGCCCGTATTTGCTGCTCAACGGTGTGGTGGTGGGCTCGGTCGAGGTGATCGTTTTCGCAGCGGTGCTGATCACGCTCGGCGTGGGGCTGTGGCTGCGGCAAACGTGGGCCCGCTGGCTTGGCGGCATGTTGGGCATTTTTGCAATGGGCTGGGCCACCACGTCGATGAGCCGCGATGGGGTGACGATTCTGCCCGCCGCGTTGTTGTTTGCCGCTATTGGTTTGGTGGCCGAAATGTGGAGCTGGAACGTTCGCGCCGATTCGCCGACCCCAACGGACAGCGGATCAGGTGGCTCTTCGCCGGAGCGCGAAGCGGACAGCGCGGCGGCCGGCGGGTCGGCGTCTGGTGGGTCGACCGAAGAAGTGCTGTCGGCCGAGACAGGCAGTTCGCTCGGAAACGATGGTGGTTCGTCCGGTACGTCGTCCGCATGATCGCCCGAGGTGCGTGGCTTGAGCTTTTCGCGGATGACCGACCGATCGTCGCCGCCTTCTGGCCCCTCGAGCCGCATTGGACCGGCGGCGGACCGTCGCGCGAGGTGGCTTGCATATCTTGAGCTTGTGCGGCTGCCGAATGTTTTTACGGCCGTTGCCGATGTGGCCATGGGTTTTTTGGTCACGCACGCTTCGCTCGGCCCGCTGGCGGTGTTCGTGCCGCTTGTGGCGGCGTCGACGATGCTTTATCTGGGCGGCATCGTGCTGAACGATGTGTACGACATCGAGATCGATCGGCGCGAACGGCCGATGCGGCCCTTGCCATCGCAGCGTATCACACTGGCCGCGGCAACCCGATTGGGATATGGATTGCTGGGCGGAGGAATAGTGTGCGGGTTGCTGGCCGCGGCCTGTGCGGGCACGATTGTGCCGGGCGTGGTGGCCGCGGCGCTGGGCGGTTGTGTGTTGCTCTACGACCGCTGGATGAAGCACATGTGGCTCGGACCGGTGGCCATGGGCAGTTGTCGCGGACTGAACGTGCTGCTGGGAATGAGCGCCGCGGGGATTGGCTGGCAGCCGTTGTGGGGAGTGATCGCCCTGGGCATTGCCGTTTATATTGCGGGCGTCACCTGGTATGCACGCTCTGAGGCCGCGGCGAGCAGTCGGTTCGCGCTGGGGGGAGCCACGTTCGTGTTGCTGTTGGGCATTGCGCTGTTGGCCTGGATGCCACGCTGGGCCGACGAGGGGCTGCCGGAGTTGTTTCAGCCGGTGTATGCGCGCGGGTCGTCGTGGCAGTGGTTCATGGCGATATTGGCCGCGCTGATCGGCTACCGATGTTTGTTGGGCGTGGTGCGTCCGGTTCCTGTGGTGGTGCAGCGGGCCGTGAAACAGGCGATTTTGTCGTTGATTGTGTTGGACGCCGCCGTGTGTTTTGCGTTTCGGGGCGTAGGGTGGGCCGTTGCCATTCTGCTGTTGCTGCTGCCAGCCATGTTTTTGGGCCGCTGGATTTACAGCACATGAGTCGCAGGGCTGGCCCACGGCAAACAAGTTGCCATGGCAAGCGAGTTGGCACAGCAGACGAATTGGCACGGCAAGCGAGTTGCAAGGCCACGCGCGGTGAAGCAGGTGGGCTGCCCTGGTGCAAGGCGGTGGCCCGATGCCGAAAAAACCGCATACCTGCCGCGTTTGGTGGCGAAGGTGCGGATCGATCTACCGCCGGCGTGCGGCGAAGTTGTGGCGTGCGAGAGAGGCAGTGTGTTGACGAAAACCGACTGTGTGTTCCGGAAAGATGAACGTCGCCGGGCGCTGGTGCCTGTGGGCTGACCGGTCCGCCGTGGCGATCGTGGGAAGGGAACGATTGGGATGAACGACCGCGTCGTGTTACTGTCGATTCCGGGGCTGCGCGAGAAAGACCTGAGCGAGATGCCCGAGTTGCGGGCACTGGCTGCCGAAGGCGAGGTGTCGTCGTTGGTGCCGAGCTTTCCCTGCGTGACGTGTCCGGTGCAGGCCAACATGACGACGGGCCGCTTGCCCAACGAACATGGGGTGGTGGCCAACGGGTTTTATTGGCGCGACCGGCACGAGGTCGAGATGTGGACCGCTTGGAACGATTGCATCTTGCGGCCGCAGATTTGGGACGTTTTGAAGGAGCAGCGGCCGGGTGTCTCGACGGCGGTGTGGTTTGCGCTGCACAGCAAAGGCTGTGGGGCCGACTACGTGTGTACGCCGGCACCCAAGCACGAGCCCGACGGCAGCGAATCGCTATGGTGCTACACCAAGCCCGAGGGCTACTACGAGGAGTTGCTCGAGCGGCTCGACCATTTCCCGTTGCAGCACTTCTGGGGACCGCTGGCCAACATCCACTCGAGCGCTTGGATCGCCGATTCGGCCGTGCTGGCCGCCGAGCGGTTTCGGCCGGACTTTTTTTACATTTATCTGCCGCATCTCGACTACGCGGCACAAAAGACGGGCCCCGACAGCCCGCTGGCCCACACGGCACTGGGGCAACTGGACGAGGTGATCGGCAAGCTGGTGGCGGGCTTTCGTCGGGCATACGGCGAGCCGCAGCCGTTGTGGCTGGTGGCTAGCGAATATGTGATTGTGCCGGTCGATCATGTGACGTATCCGAACCGGATATTGCGCGAGGCGGGATTGCTCGAGGTGCGCCCCGAACAGGGGCATGAGCTGTTGGATTTCGAGCAGAGCCGGGCGTGGGCGTTGGTCGACCATCAGTTTTCGCACGTCTTCGTGCGCGAGGGCGATGCGGCCGTGGTCGAACGGGTGGCGAAGTGCTTTGTCGGTCGGGAGGGAATCGCCGAGGTGCTGGTTGGCGACGATCGGGCCCGCTATGGGCTGGACCACCCACGCAGCGGCGAGGTGGTTCTGGTTTCCACCCCCAATAGCTGGCAGGCCTATTATTGGTGGTTAGATGATGCGCAGGCGCCGCCGTTTGCCCGCACGGTCGACATTCATCGCAAGCCGGGTTACGATCCGGCCGAAATGATTTTCGATCCGCAAACCATGAGCATTTCGCTCGACGCAACGCAGGTGCGAGGATCGCACGGCTCACCGGCACGCGAAGCGTGGCAGCGAGGCATTGTGATCGCTTCGCAGCGCGGCACACTGGTGGGGCGCGCGCTGGCAGACACCGACATTTTCGATCTCGTACTGCGGCAGTACGGTATTTGAGAAGGCACCTTCCGAAGAGCCTCGTTAGCAGAATTTATGGGTGAATTCTGGTTCTGGGAGGGCTCCAAGATTGTGATATAG
>WGDQ01000735.1 GCA_015493185.1 Planctomycetaceae bacterium | reverse complement strand
GTTCTCATACCGAGCCGTTTGCCTTGATACGTCGATCACAACCCGCAAAACGTTTGAATCGTTACGGTCGCTCTTTCACCGAAAAGATGACCGATGGTCTGGCCGCATTGACCGGCAGCCGAGGCTTTCGCAATGCCCGTTGTCTGGTCGTTCTATCGAGTGGTCGCGTGGGCACCGATACGCTGGCCCATGTGCTCGATTTGTCTCCGGAAATACGCGCGTATCACGAGCCACGGCCCAACTTTCTGGTCGAACAACTGGAAGTGTATCAATACGGACGGCGCGATCCGGAACGGTTCCGTCGCATTTTCGTAGAGGGTCGCGCTCGACGGCTGGCCAGCGCGCGGATGGCGGGCAAGATCTATGCGGAAACGTCGATGCGGCTCACGTTTTTCGCGCCGTTGATTGCCGACTTGCTGCCCGGCGCGCAGTTCTTGCACTTGCACCGCCACCCCGGCGATGTGGTGCGTTCGGGCATGCGTCGAGGCTGGTACGATCACCACGAAGCCGACGCGTGGCGTTTGCGCCCCACGGAAGACGACCCTTTGTGGGACGAATGGCAGACGTGGGACGCGTTTACCAAAACTTGCTGGTACTGGAACGAGTACAACCAGTTTGCGCTCGAGTTTTGCCGCCAACTCGAACCGGGGCGATCGATGTCGCTGCGGTCGGACGACCTGTTCGACTTGAGCAGTGGAGGGGCGCAACGCGTGTTCGAGTTTCTTGGCGTGTCGATGCCCGCTGAGGAGGCGATCGCCGAGCAGTTGGCGATGCGACACAATGCCCAGAATGTGAACGACTTCCCCCGCTTCGAGAAGTGGACCGATCAACAGAAGAGTACGCTGGGCCGTTTGGCCGGCTCCACAATGCAGGCGCTGGGCTACACGCTCGATTCAACCGTGCCCATCTCGATGCGGGAAGGGGCCGAACACTCGTAGCCGCATCGCGAGACCAGCAAGCCGAGCGACCGGACGGGTCGACTCGGGCCATGATCTACCGTACGGGAAAACGAATTACGGATGGTGGCGACCCGGGCGGCACATGGTTTCACTCGGCCGGCTCGGGCCTGGCCGCGCTCCACATCTTTGAGCTCCGACGAACGATCGATTCATGCACTTCGGTAGCACCACGACCCGACCACCGCGCGTGCTGTTTGTGCAATATAGCGCGAACTTGAGCGGGTCGACGATCAGTGGTCGTCTGATCGTGGAGGCACTTCGCGAGGGTGGGGCCGATGTGGACGTTGTGTTCGCCTTCGACGGGCCGGCCCGTCAGCAGTTCGCCGCGTTGGGCTGCCACACCGAATTGATCGATCATGGTCGTTGGCTCCGACCGGCCGGACGCTTGGGTTCGGCACGGCGCATCGCACACGATCTGCGGGCAGCAGCCGCGTTTGGCCGGCTGCTTGCAAGGCGACCGGCCGATTTGGTTTATGTGAACTCGTTTGTCGGCGCAGCGGCGGTTGTCGCGGCCCGTCGCGCCCGCATACCGTGCATTTGGCATTTGCGTGAACTGTTTGCCGACGTGGGCGGCGAACTGCACGATCCGGCCCTTGGAGGTCGGATGCTGGTTCGCGCGGCGGTGCGGCGTTTGCCCAACCGGGTGATCGCCATTTCGCGGTCGATCGTGCGAGACGTGCTCGGTCCGCAGTTCGAGGCTTCTGTGGATGTACTGCCGAACGCCATTCCGCTCGAATTTTTCGAACCGCTACCGGAGCCGGCTGAATGCCGCCGCCGGTTGAATCTGCCGGCGCGGGGCAGTTTGATCGGTTTGCCCGGCACATTGAGACCGGTTAAGGGCGTGGAGCTATTCATCGAAGCCGCCAGCCGCATGGCCGACGAAGCAGAGCAGTGCCATTTCGCGGTTACGGGGCATGGGGCCGCGGAATACGCGCAGCAATTGCGAGCGCATGTCATGCGTCTCGGTTTGCAGGACCGCTTTCATTTTGTCGGCGTGGTGCGCGAAATGCCGCTGTTTTACGGGGCTTGCGATGTGGTCTGCATTCCTTCGCGGAGCGAATCGTTTGGACGAACGGTTGTCGAGGCCATGGCAACCGGCACGCCGTTGGTTGCCACATCCGTGGGAGGTATTCGCGAGATCGTCCAGCACAACCGAACCGGCTGGCTGGTGCCGTATGGCGACGCGGATATTTTGGCCGATGCGCTGCGGACATTGCTTCACGACACCGAGCGGCAAAAACGATATGCCGAGGCGGGGCGACGCGAAGCCAACCTGCATTACCGAGCCGACGTTTACCGCGAAGCAATCCGCCGGCGGGTTGACGATTTGCTGCGGGAAACGGGACGGCCCCGATTGAACGTGACGGTCGAGCCCCGCGAAACCGCCCGACACGTTGCCACATGATCTCTCATGCTCGGCGAACGCCCGAAGGCGTGGTCCCCACCGTTTCGCGCGGCGAACGTAAAAGAAATGGCACGAGCAATCAGCCAAGAGAACGACCGAGAATCGAAGCCGAACGACAAAACGAACGATGCAAGAACTGCCTGCCGCTGTCTCTTTTTCTGGTCGACCACTGTGTGGCGAAGTGGGCACGTAAGAGTGTAAGGGCACGCCGGCGGCAGTGCATGGTGACCGTGTTGTCAGAAGGTATCGTCAAAGTCGCTTTCAGGCCCGAGATTGTGAGCAAGTGAATCGTATCAAGGAAGACGAAGCAGGCGAATTCTCCATGGACTGGTCGATGCAGACCGACGACGAGACGGTCGGCTCGCTCGCGATCGAAGCCGGAATTGGATTTTGAAGACACCTTCACAGATGCCAAACGCCGGGTACGC
>WGDQ01000734.1 GCA_015493185.1 Planctomycetaceae bacterium | reverse complement strand
GCCCGCCCGAGCCAGCTCAAAATTTCTTCGGCCACTTCCTCCGGCGATTTTCCCTCCGTGTCGACCTGCACGTCGGCGCATGCGGCATAGAGAGGAATACGTTCGCGCAACACACGACTGACTTCGTCCACAACCGACTTGTCGGTCAGCCGTGGGCGGCGGGATGCCGTGGCCGCGTCGTCGCGAATTCGACAGCGGATCGTCTCGGGCGAGGCCGTCAGCCACACCACCGTGGTTTCGCCGCGTTGCAACAAACGCCTGTTTTCCGGTCGAATCACGACTCCACCGCCGGCAGCCACGACCGTTTGCGGTTGGTCGAAAAGCGATGCTACCGTTTGCGACTCCCAATCGCGAAAGGTCTTCTCGCCATCTTGGGCGAATATCTCGGCAATCGTTTTACCGGCCCTCCGTTCTACCTCGTCGTCGGCATCGACCCAATACCAGCCCAAACGCTCGGCCAAAAGACGCGCAACGCTCGTTTTGCCGGTCCCGCGGTAGCCGATCAACACCAGATTCTTCGTCGCGTCCATTCTCCACCACCGTCTCAGCAGGCACGTTCCCTCGGCCGCACGAGCCACGTTTCACTTCCACTCCACTGCCGCGTTGCCAAGGTGTGCCGCCACGGACCGTACAAGCGCCAACGTCTATTTCTTCTTTCTTCGCGAGCATCGAGCCATTGCCAACCGCGCAGTACCCCCGATGCCCTGACCGCCCGAAAGTTTCGGAGTCCGCAGTCACCGAGGCACCAGGTTCCCAACGTCCCGGATCTTGCGTCCAAACGCATTGCCCGCGGCCCCATCCGCCAAACCGAAGGCACCGCTCGCCTGCTCATTGCATCGGTGTTGGCGGCCGAAGCGGTGTCGACCGGAATTGTCGAGCTCCTTGGCCCCCATCAACCGCGATTGTTGCGTCGGTCGTTGCGTTGGCATGCCGCGTTCATCGAGCCCGCGCCGTACGAGGAAGCGATTGTCGCTGTGTCCGAGCCACAGACCGAACAATCCGCGTGTCAGTATTTCACAGGGCCAATGGCTCGCTTGAACACGTCACGCATCAATTCGGCGGGCCCTTCTTGTCCGGTGAACAGCTTGTACTGCAACACGGCCTGTCGGATGAACATCTCCAAGCCCGTCACCACGCGACAACGCCGGCTGCGGGCATCTTTGATAAGCAATGTCGACTCCGGGTTGTACACCGTATCGAACACGAGCATCGATGGCTTCAGGTGGTGTTTGTCAAACGGTGTTTCGTCCACATCAGGGTGCATGCCCACCGGCGTGCAATTGATCAGCATGTCGCAACTCACCATGTGCCGCGCACCCCAGTCGACAACCCGACCACCCACGCGAGCCGCGAGCCGATCGGCCCGTTCGTTGGTACGACTCGCGATCACGATGTTCACGTCTCGCCGTTTCAGACCATGTGCTACGGCGCGCGCGACACCTCCGGCGCCAAGCACCAGAGCCGTGCGCCCCTTCAGTTTCGGTGGCGCGCCGTCCTCCGAAAGGGCCCGCTCGATGCAATCCATGGCGGCACGGTAGTCGGTGTTGTAGCCAATCAGCGCGCCGTCTTCGAACACGATCGTATTGCAGGCGCCCACCGTGCGCACGGCGCCGTCCACTTTCGACAGATATCGTAAAACGCTTTCCTTGTGGGGTATGGTCACGCTCAGACCGCGCACTCCCAACTCGGGCGCGTCGTGCTCGAGAAAAGTTGCCAAATCGTTCTTCGGCACTCGGAAAGGAATGTAAACCTTGTCGAGTCCCGAGGCGCGAAACGCCGCGTTGTGAATCAACGGGCTAAGGCTGTGCCCGATCGGGTCAGCGATCACCCCGTAAACCTCGGTTTCGCGGGTCAGTTCGTCGTAGCGGTAAACGTCCTTCATTTCGGCAAAGGTCAGTTGGCCGGGTGCCAGCTTCCGCTCGTGGTGAAACGTGGCGTATGTGAACGGCGCTCCGCAACGCCCCGCCAAAATGCGTGTGGGCGTGCCGATGTCGCCCATGCAAATGCCAACCGTCGGCACGCGACTGTTCGAGACGAGCCGCAGCATGCGGGTATTGTCGCTCGTGTGATTGGCCAGCGTGGCAACTTTCACGACGTCGGCATCCAAATCGCACATACGAGCGTGCAACTCTTCCAGGTCGTCGGGGGTTTTTCGAAAATGATGGAAGCTGATCACTCGTTTGGTTTGACCGAAACGAGGAATGCCCGCAGCAATGTCCTCTTCCAGATCGATGTACTCCACACCTTCGGCGATGGCCGTGCGCAGCAAAAGCTGACGCTCGTCCTCGCTGCCCGAGTACTTACCCCCGTCGCGCTCTCGACGGCACGTAATCACCACTGGCCCAGGGCGATCGCGCAACAGGCGCCGCACATTGACCGGCCCATTGATATAGTCGAGCCGCAATTCGACCAGCTCGGCGCCCTGTTTTACCAGGTGCCGATGTTCGGCCATCATGTGTCGGTGGCGACCTCGACCAATGCTGACACAAATCATGGTGCGTTGTTCGATATCTCAGCGGTATTTGCTATTTCGCCCCATCGGTTCCGTCCGTCCCGGCCCTCATGGGGGCGACGTTGCGCCGGCTTCTTGCCACTCGCGCCGTCGCGCTCCGTTGTTCGATTCTATCCCGTCACGTAGGGGCTCGGGAACCGATTGCGAGCTCGCCCCGGCGGCGTGGGTCTATTTTTTACTCCAATTCCGTAGCCACTTCGAGCAGCAGGCGAACCTGCTCAGGCAAGACTCCCGCATGGAACAGATAAACGACCGTGTGCCACGGTGTTCCGTCCCGGTTTCTATCCGCTCACCGTGTTTCGCCCGCCGGGCACCTGCCGCTCACGTTCGCTTGAACTGCCGATCCAGCTCGTCGCGAGTGAACACCAGGGCCGTCGGGCGACCGTGCGGGCAGTGGTGCGAGTCGCGAACCAGATGACGCTGTTCGACCAAGGCGGCCACCTCTTCGGGCGTGAGACGGTCGCCCGCTTTGATAGCCGCTTTGCAGGCCATCATGTGCAGCAGCTCGTCCAGCAGGTCGCGTCGCTCGGGCTTTCGTTGTCCTTCAACCAACTGCCCCGCCAGCGACCGCAGGACGTCGTCGGCTTTGAGATTGGCCAACATGGCTGGAAAGCTCGTCAGCAACACCGTGTCGCCCCCGAAAGGCTCTACCCTCAATCCCAACTGCGCCAACAACTCGCGCTGTTCGAGCAAGGCGGCCGCTTCGAGGGGCGTCAGATCCACGGGTTCGGGCACCAGCAGCGCTTGGGCCTCGACCGCGCGGGCCAGCACCTTCTCGCGCAGTTGCTCGTACAGCACGCGCTCGTGCAACGCATGCTGGTCGATCACCAGCACGCCTTCCTCGCTTTCGGCAACCAGATAGCGATTGTGAACCTGAATGGCCCGCGGCCGCGCCAGCGAACTGTCTGCCGCTGCCATGTCTGGCCCACCTTGGGAGGGCTCGACTGTCGAGCGATTGCCCAAGCCGAACAAGTGGGCATCGTTCGTCGGGGGCATTCCTTCCGCAGGGGCGTTCGCCGCTAAGGGCGACCCCGGTGCCGTCGCATCGCGAGGCGTGAACGAAAAAAGGGCCTCATCACGAGCCCGGCGCTCCTCTTGGGCCCGCGCTTCTTCGGCCGACCAGTTGCGGCCCAAACGCCGCAAGGCCAAGGGTTCGTCGGCAGACGGCGACTCCCGGTGATCGCGCTGTTCTTCGACAGAGTCGCTCACGGCCGCTGCCCGTATTGGTCCGACCGGCTCGCTTCCCGTGGCGCCATGGGGGTGCGACCGTCCCATTTCTCGCTGTGCCCATTCGGCCAGTTCCCGTCTTCGGTCATCGACCTCCGATCCGGCTTCCCGAGAAGCCGGGTGCGACGAACCAACGTGCGGCGGCGTCTGCGCTCGCGCCGCATCCAGAGGCACCGTCAGATCGGTCGACAAGAAACGTGTCCGCAGCGTGCCCAACACCTGGCTGTAGATGCGACCTCCGTCCTGAAACCGCACCTCGAGCTTTGTTGGATGAACGTTCACATCCACCAGCTCGGGCGGCATGTCCAGTCGCAAAAACGCGATCGGATAGCGCCCGTGCATCAACAAACCGCGATACGCCTCGCTCAACGCATGCTGCAACGATCGATCGCGGATGAAACGACCGTTGAGCAGCAAAAACTGCATCCGTTGGTTGCCGCGGCTATGATTCGGCGGAGCCACGTAACCGAACAGCCGCACCTGTTCGTCGCAACTCTCTACAGAAATCAATCCGTCGGCCAACTCGCGCCCGAATAGCCGGCCGATGCGGGCCAACCAGGTTTCGCCGGCCGGCAGTTCGTGCACTCGACGCCGCCCGTGGTTGAGCGTGAAGTGAACGTCCGGATGTGCCAGCGCCAGCCGAACAACGGCTTCGGCCACGTGCCCCATTTCAGTTTGCGTCGTTCGCAGAAATTTGCGACGCACCGGTGTGTTCACAAACAGATTGCGCACCTCGACGGTCGTGCCCGGTGGCGTGCCGCAAGGAACCACCTCGCCAATGCGTCCTGCCTCGACCCGCAGCGTGGCTCCTTCGTCGGCCTCGGCGGGGCGGCTTGTCAGGCACAAGTGGCTGACCGCGGCGATCGAGGCGAGCGCCTCGCCCCGAAACCCCAACGTCGCAATACGAAACAAATCGTCGGCGTTGCAAATCTTGCTCGTCGCGTGCGGTGCCACGGCCAAAGGCAACTGTTCGGCCGCAATGCCACAACCGTTGTCGGTTACGCGAATCGACTCGGCCCCGCCTTTTTCTACCGAAACTTCGATCCGCGTGGCGCCGGCGTCCAACGCGTTTTCGACCAGCTCCTTCACCACACTGGCCGGCCGCTCGATGACTTCACCCGCCGCGATCTTATTCACAACCTCGGGCGGCAATTTCTGGATCGTGGCCATCCGTCTCCACCGGTCTATCGTGCTTTCTCATGCCCGTCTGGTTCGCATCTCGATCGGGCAAGATCGTTTTTTTCCCGTCCGGACGATTTTTACACTGCACACTTTTACAGTGCACACGCTTCACCGCACGCGATCGGCCGACCGTTGATTCTTTTTCATTCCAATCGAACGCAATGCCGATCGCCGCGTGCTGAGCGTCGATCCATCAGCAACGATGTGGCACGTTGCAAACCGATCGTTTCGTCAGGTGGTCACGGTCCGCACCGCACCGGTCAACTCGCGTTGGCAATTCTGCCGGCTATCTACGATCAGAGTC
>WGDQ01000733.1 GCA_015493185.1 Planctomycetaceae bacterium | reverse complement strand
CGTGCGACTTGCTACGCGAACCGTGACATCGCAACGAGCCCAAAACGCTGTCCCAGAACCCTGGCCCTCTCCGCGAGAATCGCCAGCATTATAGGACTGGCCGGCGTACCTCGAAAAGCCCATCCGACACGCACTTGCGGCAAAGCTCGTGCTCCGGAAACGCACGATTGCAGCGGCGGTTCCCAACCCGCTATCGCACGATTCCGTTCCCAACGCATGGCACCACAGCACGGTGTCTTCAACCGCTTGGTGGCAAAAAATCAGCCAAGACCACCCCGTGCTGCACTCTTTTGCAGGTTAGTCATCAATGCGCTAATCTCCCGGCCCTCTCGGGGCGTCCCGCCCTTTTCGGCCAATGCAAGGCAGCCGCTCAAGCGCCTTCAACTCACACCGCACAGAAGCTACCCTCGTCGTAACCCAGCGCGGTGGAACCTACAAACCAGAAGAAAGAAAAGAAACGTATGGCAATGTCCCCGCCAGGACTCTGCCAAAAACCTGAATAATCCGTCGTGCGCGCGAAACCTTGTGGCAAGCGTTCGCCCGCAACAGGCCTACCCTCCATAACCAACCACCCTGCTGCTCGAGCGATCGCCGATCACGGGTTGTGCATCATCGTGCATGGCTTTCTTCGACCATTGCCCCTTGACCGTCCACCGGCGTGGTCGAACGGTAGCGGCCCATCATGTGGGCCACTTCGTCCTGCATGTCTTTGCGAAACGACGGCGGCTCCAGAACCTCGGCGTGCCGGCCAAAGCCGAGAAGCCATCGCTTGATTTCCTCGGTGTCGGAAAGCCGAAACTCCGCCACCAGGCTCTGATCTCGCTGGCGCCTGAGCTGCTGGCTTGCGTGCCAGATGCCTTCTTCAACGTAACGGGCAACCGTGGGTGAAAATCGGACCTTAACGTGAACGTCGCCGTCACCTTGATACACACCGAACGACGACGCCATGTGCTCATCGAGACAGAAATCATCGGGCATACGAAACGAAGAGCCTGTGACATCGACCTCTTCCATACGGTCAACCTTGAAGTGTCGTATTTCGTCGTGATCGCGAGAAAATGCCACCAGGTACAACGAACCGCGATGGTAAACCAACCCATACGGATTGATCTCATACAACACCGACTCTGTCGAGCGAAGCGAACGATAGTGCAGCATCGCCGTGCGTCGGTCTTCAATGGCAACCATCAGCCGATCGATGATTTCGGCCTTCTGTCCGTAGTCGCTGATTCCAACGGTGGTTTGGTGCAGTCGGTCGGCCATTTTGTTCAGATATCGCAATGCGGCCGAGCCGAGCGAGGCGCGCACCTTGCGAAAGGCCCGCTGAGCAGCATCCCACAGAAAGGTACCAGCCAGCGGCTCCAGAAATCGGCGTCCCAGATACAGAGCTAAAGCTTCGTCTACTGCGAAGCGAATGTCCGGTCCTTGGTTGCCACCGCCGAGACGCCACGATTTGCGGCCATGCGGACCAGCCTGCTCTTCGAGCGGAAAGCCCACTTGCACGAACGTTTGCAGATCGCGGCGAATCGTCTTTTCCGATACGCCCAGCTCATCAGCCAACTCGCGCACTGTTACCCCATAGTGCCGCACACTGAGCGTTTTGATAATCAGCCATTGTCGTAAGAGTCGCGCCTGATTCGCCATGTGCTGCTCCCCAGCAATCATCAAACTGGCAACGGACGGCGTGGCTGGCAGGCCATTCAACGTAGCACACAGCCATCGACGTGCAATTTTTTCGCGGCCGCTCTCGACCGTCTGCCACAAACCATCTCAGCCCATGTGCCGCGCTATGCCTCAGCAACGGGCCTATTGCCACGAGCAGTTTTGGGATTTACTACGACGCTTCAAATCGCTGAAAAACAGAGAAAACAGGAGAAGCGTTTTCTTGGCGGCAGACGGTTCCCAATTTCAATGAGCGCAATCGTGCAGTTCACCTTCCTACCGCAAGCACGCCGCCCCCGCTTCAACAGCCGAAAATCGCACAGGGCTTTTCAGAACCGGCAGCAGGCGACAGCGCAAGGCGTGCAGGCAACACGAACACGAAACGCCAAGAAGCGAAGGCAGAAATACAGCAGCAGCAGAAGAAGAAGAATAGGCCCGGGAGGATTCGAACCCCCGACCAAGGGATTATGAGTCCCCTGCT
>WGDQ01000732.1 GCA_015493185.1 Planctomycetaceae bacterium | reverse complement strand
GTCTCGCGAGGCCCGGCGATGGTGGTCTGAGACGAGGCAGTTGTGTCGGGTTGCCCGGAAGCGGTAGCGAAAAAACGAGTTTCGCCCGAGGTGATCGGTGAACTGAGACGCCAGACGCCGACGCACACCTGAAGAAAACGATTTCCCGCCGAGTAGAGACCACGGACAGGACCGGAGCGGACGGGGCGCGGACATGGCACTGTGGCACAGCGACGTTGCCATCGGTGCTGCCTCGTGTTTGTTTTGTGCCGGTCGGTTCGAGCAGTCGGGGACGAAACGGCAGCGGCGGTTTGCGTTTTAGCAAGCCTTAGCCCTGCGGATAGCAGCTCGCGAAGCGTTGCGGGCTGATCGGTCGCAGTTTGGTTGTTGGTGTTTCGTCGCGGTGGTGGGGTGAATCGGCTGAGCCGAGCGGCTCGGAGAGAGACACTGCCACGTGGTGAGCACTGCGGCCAGACGTGGAACAGAGAGCGGGGCTAGGTCATGCGTCTGGGCCGACAGACGATGTTGGCCCATTGGGCATGATGCTTTTTGGGGATGGATGCGTTCGTGGGGTGCGTTTCGGCGATGCACGGCCGAACAGATGCCCCCTGGAGGACGACTCGCTGCGTTTGAGGGAGTAAATCGTCACGCGAGAACGAAGCGTTGAATTTCGCCCCGTCATGGACGACGACTTCTGGAAGCGTTTGAGCGCGCCAGCGCCGCGCGTAGCGTGTTTGGCAATCTGGAGAACAGTCCATTGACGACCGCAGAAAAACTGAAGCGGCTCACGGTAAAAGACCTGGCACAACTGGCAAAAAAGAAGGGTGTGCAAGGTTGGCACTCGATGAGAAAAGACCAACTGGTGCGTGCCCTGGTTCGCTCGGGAGCCGCCAAGTCGTCGCGACGGGCGACGGCCGCATCGAAATCGCCTACGACAAAAACACGTAGCACATCGAAAGCGTCGAAGAGCACCTCAGCGCGGAGCACGCAACGGCGCAGTGACACATCTAAATCGAGCTCGCGCGGAGGGCGAAGCACCGCCAGCAAGCAACGGTCGGCATCGACCAAATCGGCCGCGCCACGCCGTAAATCGCGTAAATCATCGTATGTCGAGCGCCGCCTGAAGCAGGCCAAGGCCGCCTCGATGCGGCTAAAGAATCTGGCGCCTCAGCCGAAAAACGGTAAAGGCAAAGCTTACGATCGCGACCGGCTCGTGGTAATGGTGCGCGATCCGTACTGGCTGCACGCATATTGGGAGCTGACGCGGCAAGCGGTCGAGCGGGCCGAGGCGGCATTGGGGCACCGGTGGCATTCGGCCCGGCCGGTGTTGCGATTGCTGGAAGTCGGGGGCAGCAGCGGCAAGGCGGCATCGGAAACGGTGATTCGTCACATCGACATCCACGGTGGTGTGAACAACTGGTACGTGGATGTTCAAGATCCGCCGAAGCGGTATCGGCTCGACATCGGTTATTTGTCTGAGGATGGCAAATTCTTCATGTTGGCCCGCAGCAATATTGTGAGCACACCTCGAGCGGGCGCGGCCGACACGATCGACGAGAACTGGACAGATATCGCGAAGAACTTCGAGAAGGTTTACGCCATGAGCGGCGGGCACTCGCCCGAGGGCGCGAGCAGCGAATTGCAAGAGCTGTTCGAGGAGCGACTGCGCCGCCCGATGAGCGCACCGGTGTTTGCCCGCTACGGGGGTGGTGCCGGGGCGATGCTGGCCGCAGGACAGCGGCAGAACTTCTCGTTCGAACTGGACGCCGAACTGATCGTGTATGGCAGCACCGAGCCGGATGCGCACGTGACGTTGCAAGGCGATCCGGTACAACTGCGTCCGGACGGCAGCTTTACCGTGCGGTTCAGCCTGCCCAACTGTCGGCAGGTGATTCCGGCCGTGGCGCAAAGCGCCGATGGCATCGAACAACGCACGATCGTGCTGGCCGTGGAACGCAACACGAAGGTGATGGAACCGGTAATTCGTGACGCGCACGAATAGGGCCTGCGCACGGCCCGACGTGCTTGCGGTGGGTCTTTGGGGCTTTGGGCCGGCGTGGTTTTGGCGTTTTGGCCTGCATGGCAACGTGTTTCGGCTCCGTTTGAGCGTGGGGTTGAAAAACCGCGACGCGCAAGCCGGCGTTGTTACGCGTGGTTGGCCCGCCCCGCGATGAGCCCGGGCCGTGGTGTGCAGCGCGGTGGCGTCGCAATTCGGTTCGTGCGAGTTCTGCGGTTCGATTTTTTTCCGTTGCTCGGGGAGAGGGCTGTTTTATCGGCCCTGTGCCTCGTGCTTTATCGGTCCTGTGCCTCGTGCAGCTATCTTGTTGTCGAGATGCGGCGGGCAGCCGGCCACGCAGTGTTTTTGTTTTCTGCGTTTTTGTTTTCTGCGTCGTGGGGGGCTGCCAGGGCCGTGCCTTCGAGGCGGGGGATGACGGGCGACGCCGACCAGCGGATTTTGAAGACACGTTCTGGAGCACCGCAGAGAGGTTGGGAGCGTGATGTTTGTTGCCCGGGTTGTATTGTTGGGCAAAGAGGGTGCGTTGGGCGGCCGGTAGGCTATCGGTGGTAAGGACCGCGATGCACCGCAGCGCCTGATCGGATCGTGTTGCTGTGTTTGCTTTCGCGCGGCGCCCTGCCCCGTAGCGTGGCGGTTGTAGGCTTGGGGGCACGTCCGTAGACTGAAATCGGTTCAGCAAATCAGCTCCTCAACGAAGCGCCGTTTAGCGCGGCCGCGAACGATTTGGGTATGTCGAAGGATATCACGAGGATTTTGCAGGGGTGGGATTACGAGCCCGAGCGGATGTCGGTGCGGATCATTCGCGGCGACGATGGCCGGGAGAAGATTCAACTACGCATCGACCTCGGGCTGCTGCAAATGGAGCTTTCGGGGCGTCCTGATGGAAAACGGCCCGAGGGGTTCGAGTCGTGGCTCGATTATTATCGCCACTGCCTCGAGGAAAGCGACGCCGCCGAGCCGGACGCTGCGCCGATGACCCTGGGCGCGACCGATTGCGCGCGGTTGTTGCGAGAGGGCATTCAATACTATCACCGTTACCTGAGCCTTTGGCATTTGAAGCGTTATGAGCTGTGCGCTCGCGATACGGCGCGGAATCTGAAGCTATTCGCCTTTGTCCGCCAGCACGCCGAAAACGATCGCGACAAGATGCAGTTCGATCAGTGGCGACCGTACGTTACGCTCATGCATGCGCGGGCCGTGGCCACGCCGCTGGAAGAGCTGGGGCAGTTCGATGCCGCGATTGGTGCGATCGACGCGGCGATTCGCGGGATCTGGGATTTTCTGCGAGAGTATGAGCAAACGCACCGGGCCGACGAGTGCCCGGAACTGGCCGAGCTGGAGCGATGGAAAAAATCGCTCGAAGGCAAGAAGGCCAAAGCGCTGCCGCCGGCTCCGAAGAGTCCTATCGAACGCATGCAACGAATGCTGGAAAAGGCCGTGGAAGAGGAACGGTTTGAGGACGCGGCCAAGTACCGCGACGAAATCCGTCGGCTCGAACAAGAGGCGCAAAGCGCCGGAGAACGCGAGCCGTAAGGCCAACGGGGCCGATCCACGGGAGCGGCGGTTTCCCGGGTGGAGTTGCACGCCCTTGTGAGCGGCATAGTTGACGTGCGGGCCTGTTTTTTGCCGCCTGCCTTTCTTGGGGTGTGCCCCGCTGCACGAGATCTCTGTTGTCCCAAGCCGCGGTGCTATCGAGTGCCACTGGTCCGGTTGGTGGGCAGGGGCGACCGGGCGGTGCATTTGCGTTGTTGATTTTTCGGTGGCTTGCTACGATGAAGATTGGAGCGGACGCCCTGCCCTGGTGGTGTGGCGTCGGCCCCGTGTTGACCTCTGCCATGCGCGTGTTGTCGGTGTCTATTTTGGTGAGCCGATACGAGGTCCGCTGGGTGCCGCTTTGAGAATCTGGCCGCGTGTATAGCCGCCGCCCGGTGCATGCCGCCGTGGTGCGGAATGACCCGACTTGTGCGGACGGATCACACAACCCGGATTCGCGGACACCCCCTTATGAACTGCGGGCTCTCAAAAACGCACCGCCACGGCATTGCGGTGGAGGTACTTCACACGCCTCCGTGCGTGAGGCAGATTCAAAGGGTGTCTGGTGGCTTTCGAGTTGCCGGGCACCCTTTCTTTTGGGTCTTCGGTGAAATCAGTGGGTAAGTTTGAGGCTCGATCGAGCGACGGGGCCAAAGGGAGCCCCTTGGGAAT
>WGDQ01000731.1 GCA_015493185.1 Planctomycetaceae bacterium | reverse complement strand
GCCGAAGACCCCGAGCAGGGCGATGGTCAGGCCGAGTTGGATCAGGCGATCGAGGCCAAGCTCTCGGCCGAAACCGTGGCCGATTTGGGCAAGGTGATCGGCCTTTGCGAGACGGCCCTGAAAAAAGGGCTCGATGAAGAGAACAAGGCGTTTGCCGAAAAGCTGCTCAGCTCGACGTTGATCCAACGAGCGCAAGCCCTGAGCCGGGCCGTGCGGGCCCCTTGGCCCAACGAGCAGAAGGCGCTACGACGGATCGTGCAGCTTCGGGCCCTTGCGGTGAACGACCTGCAACGGGCACTGGAGCTAGACACCGAACATCCGGAGGCCTATCTGTTGTTGGGCCAACTGCACGCGCTGCCCGGCGGCGACCGGAAAAAGGCCATCGAGGCGCTGAGCAAGGCCATTGAGCTAAGCGAAGAGAACCCGCGGCTGCGTGCCCGGGCACTGGCGGCGCGAGCGCCGCTGCAAGAATCGCCGGAGCAAACGCTGGCCGACTTCGATCAGGCGGTTCAATTGGCCCCGCAGAACGCGGCCTTTGTGCGCGATCGTGGGCTTTTCCGCATTCAGCATGGCGATGTGGCGGGTGGATTGGCCGATTTGGACCGCTCGCTGGAACTGAACCCCAAACACGTCGACACGCTGGAAGCCCGGGCCCTGGCGTTGGGCATGCAGGACGATTACCAACACGCTTTGGAGAGCTTGAATCGGGCGATCGAACTCGACCCGAAGCGGGCGAGTGCCTACTTCCATCGGGGGCGGGTGTATGCCGTGATGGGAAAGCCGAAGCTAGCAATCGACGATTTGAGCAAGGCGCTGGAACTGAAGCCGAATCTGGCAGCCGCGCGGTTGGCCCGAGCCGAGGCGTATCGGCTGGCCGGCGATTTGGAGCACGCCATTGCCGACCTGGAGGTATTGCAAGAGAAAGCGCCCGACTGGAAGTTTGTGCGCCGGTTGCGGCTGCAATGGATGGTGCAGGCCGGACGCACCGACGAAGCGATTGCCGAGCTGAAAAAGGTGATCGACGCCACCAAAGAACCCTCGGCCGAGTTATGGCAGGAGCTGGGCACGCTGTACCTTTTCGCTGAAGACGATGAGCACGCGTTGCAGGCCTTCGGCGAGGCGATACGCATCAACCCGAAGTCGGCCGAGGCGTATTTGCGGCGTGCCGATACGCACGTGCGATTGGGGCACCATGCCGAAGCCGTTGCCGACTATGAAAAAGCCCTCGAGTTCGAACCGGAGAACAGCGGGGCACTGAACAATTTGGCCTGGCTGCTGGCCACCTCGCCGCGCGACTCGCTGCGCGACGGAAAGCGGGCCATCGAGCTGGCGAAAAAGGCGTGCGAAGTAACCAACTACAAACAGGCCCACATTTTGAGCACACTGGCGGCCGGCTACGCCGAGGCCGGCGATTTCAAGACGGCCATCGAGTGGTCGCAGAAGGCCGTGGAACTGGCGACCGGCGAACTGAAAGAGGGGCTGAAGCAGGAGCTTGAGCGGTACCGTCAGGGCAAGCCGTGGCGGGAAGAAAAGCCGGGCGTGCCCGTCCCGGCCGAGGCGACGGCCGCGACCGCAACGAAGCCGAATGCCGAGCCGGCTGGATCGGCATCGCCGAGCGAGACGCCGGAAGGGACCAAGCCGGAGGACCGAACAGACCCGGAATCGGACAGCGGCTCGCAGCCGCAACCCTCGGAATCGCAGGCCGGCGCCGAATCGGATACGGCGGTTTCGAAAGCAACGCCCTAGCCAAACAGGGCGGCGTGGCGCAGCAGGCAAACACAGCGGCAGGCAAACCACAGCAGGGGGCAAACGCGGCAGCAGGCAAACGCGGCGTGACGCACAAATGCAGTGCGAGACGCAAACGTAATACAAACGCAAATGTAGTGGCGAGCCCGACCGTGCAGTGGGCGATGCTCGAAACGCGCGGGGGCCGACGAGGCGTGCGTGTGGAGTGCGTGCAGGATGGCGCACGAACAACGACCGCGACGGCTGGCCCGAGTGTGTGCGTGCGAAGCGTGGGGCATGTCTTAGTCGGCCGGCTGACCGGCACCGCTTGCGCACTGCTGGCGTAGCTGGTCCATGCCCAGGCGATGGCAGAAATCGCCGAACGTTTCGCCGTCGTGGCGGGCTTCTTTGAAGTGGGCGAACACAGCCGCGATGCGCGGCACGACTTCGTCGGCCGGCACGAGGTCTTCGTACACTTCGTTCAACCGATCGCCGAGTTTGCGCCCGCCCAAGAAGATGGTGTATTTGCCCTTGGTTTTGCCAACCAATGCTACGTCGGCGTTGTAGGGGCGGGCACAGCCATTGGGGCAACCGGTCATTCGCAAGGTGAACTGCTCGTCAGACAAGCCGAGCTGTTCGAGCTGCTTTTCAAGCTGATCGATCATGCCGGGCAGGGCGCGCTCGCTTTCCGTAACGGCCAGCCCACAGGTGGGCAGCGCCGGGCAAGCCATCGACCAGCGTCGGGCCTGACTGATTTGCTCTGAAAGCGGAACGCCGTGCTGCTGGATGATGCTTTCCAACTGGCTGCGCTGGGCATCGTCCACAT
>WGDQ01000730.1 GCA_015493185.1 Planctomycetaceae bacterium | reverse complement strand
GAGGCTCGTGTCGGCAATGGTGAACGTCAGCACCAAGTCGAAATTGACCGTACCCGTCACGTCGCCGTCGAGCGTAAACGATCCGAGCAGACCGAGATCCACAGGCACATCGAAGTCTTCGATGAAGGCCTGCGAATCGGAGAGGCTCAGATCCGTGGAGAGCGGATCTTGCAGCGCGAACGCGAACGCAGCGTTCAAATCGTCGCTGATCGGATCGGGCGTGAAGATTTGCTCGAGGGTCACAGGACCGACCAGCGGGATCGTTTGCGGATCGATCGTTTGATTGATCGTGGCGGCATCTTCGATGGTCTGGGTCACGTTTCCGAAAATGCCCAGATCAACTTCCAACTCAGCATCGACCGTGCCATCTACCTGACCGCTGACGTCGCCACCGATCAATGCGCTGTTGTACGCAACGCTGTAGTCCTCGGTACCTGGGAAGGGGACGCCAAATGAACTGTTGATCTCTTGTTTCGAGAAGAGGAAGCCCGGCCCGGCACCATCGAACGCGAGGTTCTTGATGCTGGCATCGGCGTCGATCCTTGCTGTGACTGGCAGATCGACGGTGATCAGACCGAGAATATCGAGCGAAGCCGTGCCGTTGACCGTTACTTGGTTAGTCTGAATCCCAGCGCCAGAAGCTCCGATCAAAGTTACGTCCAGATCATTGAGCAAGGCGTCGAGCATGCTGTCGGGCAGCGCCGGCGCCGGCAGCGGCGAGCCGGGGAAGTCGTCGGCCAAGCCGTTGTTATTGGCGTCTTCCAACCCAATATCGAGGTTGCCCGACGCGTTGGTGTTCACAACCGTTGGGTTGGGTACCAGCGAGATCGGCGACGACTGCTGCGGAATGTTCAGCGGAACCGTAACGCTGACCGGCGTTCCGGCGATGCTTCCCGCCGTGAGCGTCACATCGAAATTGGCGCTGACCGTCAGCGTACCATTCGCGGTGAGGCTAGTGCCAAAATTTCCAGACAGAGGAATGTTTGCATTCACGATTGCGGCTGCGGCAGGGCCAGCCGTCATTGCAAAGACGGCGAGTGCTGCCACGCACCCTAACACGAGGACCGTCACACGTTGCTTTGCCATTAGCGACTCCTTGACGTAGAAACCAGTCTCAACTTGGTGAATTCCCGATTGGTCGTGCGACCTGCATTGGCCTTTTGGTGCCTCGCACTGAAGCCAGCGATTTTTCTTGCCCGTTGATTCGCCCCAGATGTTTTTTCACGACCCTGAAAAAGGAGCAATCGCTACTCTCACGCCAGCACGCGACTCCGACGGCCTTTTCTGCATGGCAGATAGGCCGCATCGCACGGTGTGCGAGCGCCGCGATGTCTCTACTTTTTTCCCGTAGCGCACCCCTTTTTGGTGGGCAACAAGATTCGGGGCTCATTCTGCCCGCGGAAAATAGGAAAGTCAAGAAAAAACTCTCTAAAAATCGGTCCTGCGTTTTCGCTGCCCTATTCGATCGTCGGGTAAGGGCTTGCCGATCGACTACACCGGTGCTTGGGCAACCGGCCAGACCATGGCCCGCTATGCGTCGCCCGGCGTGCAGGCTATAAGAAGTGCCAAGCGTCGAGGGGTGGCGTGGAAAGCATTGTCGGCTCACCCAGGGCTGGGGAGAAACGCCGTCGATTCGCAGGTTTTTCACTCACTTCGAACGGCGCCGTCCGGGGCTTTTCTGATTGCTCCTTGGGGAGCCTGCGGGCCGATCCGCAGCCCGTGCTCGTTCCAACCGCAGCTTTTTATGCCTCCCCTGGCATTGGGAAGCTTTCTCGTCCGTCGACTTTCTTTTTTCGGGCCTTGTCAACCATGAGCGAAACGCTGCGTGATCGTCTCTTTGCCGAAATCGATCGATGGTGGTTGGTTGATCCGCACACGCATATCGATCCGCACCATCCGTCTGCCACAAGTTTAGCCGACATAATGGGTTATCATTATTACACCGAGCTGGCCCATTCGGCGGGACTGCCGCGCGAGGCGATCGAGCAACCGGGCCTTTCGCCACGCGAAAAGGTGGCCCGACTCGTGCCGATGCTGGCGGCACTCGACAACACCGTGCAGGTGAGCTGGCTTATCGAGATGGCCCAGCGGCTATGGGGTTTCTCCGACGATCGGCTTACGCCCGACAATTGGGAGTCGCTATACGAAACGGCGGGCCAGCACATGGCACGGCCCGACTGGGCAGATCAGGTGCTACGAACCTCGCGGCTTCGGTCGGTGTTTTTGACCAATGACTTCGACGACCCGTTGGAGGGATTCGACACGTCGGTTTATGTGCCGTGCCTGCGGACCGACGATTTGACGTTTAAGCTCGCGGATTCTTCGGTCCGGCAGCGGCTGGCCCACATGGCTGGTCGGGAACCCAGCGATGCGGCCTCGCTGCGCGATGCGGTGGGGCGTGTGTTCGAGCACTTCAAGGCACACGGTGCTCGGGCGTGTGCGATTTCGTTGCCGCCAGATTTCTCGCCCGTGCCTGTTTCTCAGGGCGATGCCGATCGGGCATATGGCCAGCTTCTCGCTGGAAAAGCCGACGACGACGCACTGCGAACCGTGTCGTGTTATGTGTTCTGGACCTTGGCCGGCTACTGTGCCGACTTCGAATTGCCACTGGATTTGATGATCGGCGTCAACCGCCGCGTGTACCGCTCGGGTGTGTTCCAAGGGCAAGATTTGTTCGACAGCCGCGTTTCACTGATCCAGTATCGCCAGTTGTTCAACGGCTTTCCGCAGGTCACGTTTCCCATTTCGGTGCTGGCCAGTGTGACCAACCAGGAGCTGGTTGCCTACAGTTGGATTTTTCCGAACGTGGTGGCGTTTGGGCATTGGTGGTACTCGAACACCCCGGCGTACATCGAGCACGACGCCTCGGCCCGACTCGAGGCGGTGCCGCGTACCAAACAAATCGGCTACTACAGCGACATGTACAAGCTGGAGTTCGCACTGCCAAAGTTTGCGATGTACAAGCGCATCTTGGCCAAAATACTGGCCGAGCGGTTCGTTGGTGAGCGGGGTTGGTCGGAAGAGCGAGCGTTGGAACTGGCGCGGCAGACGTTGTGCGACAATGTGCAACGCATTTTCGGGGTCGATGCGACAACGTCCGGCGAAAGCTGATTCACGTGGCGACACCCGCCACACCGCGAAACATAGGTGGGCGGTTTGCTCACCTGCACGCCGTGGCGCAAACGGCTAACATTGATCGCTTGTCCGTCTCAGGTGTGCAAGCGTGGGTCGCGCGGCTCGGCAGTGGGTTTATGGCATACCAGTCGCACACCCGACAAACCGTGTCGATGTGCGTCGAGTGCCGCCACAACGCTCGCGGTTGCTACGGCGCACCCAAGCCAGGCGATCTGGCGCGGTCGAAGCGCTCTTCAGCGGTCTGCTGTTGCCGCCGGTTTCTGGTCGTGCCACGGCGCGATCCAGTCGTTGTGCCCCCAAAGATTCAGTCGGGTGTTGGCCAGGTCCACGGTGGGGTCGATCGCCAGTTGTGGTCGGGCGGGAGCCAGCCCCACGTAGCTGGTGAAATACACCTCGGGCCGGCGTCCATACTCGTTTTGCCACCACGCGGCGATTCGCTGCGCGTATTGATGGCACATGAACGGACGGCCTTGCATGACCCGGGCCTGCAAGGGTGAGAGATCGGCGTAGAGATTCCAAAGCAACTCGTAGCTTCCGTCTGGCTGCTGGTGCACGAAGGCACGAGGAAAGGCCTTCCACTCCTCGGGGGTGAAACGATCGCTGTCGACATACACTTCGCGTACATGGGGCGGTTCGCTGGCAAGAAACGGCAACGCCGATTGATCGACAACGACTAGCCCCGCCGCTCCACGTCGGACGAACAGAAGCGATTCGATACCCAAGAGCCACTGCCCGCCCGACGCACCATTGAGAGCAAATGGATGGGTGCGTGCCAACAGCGTGCGAAACCAATCGCCATGTGCCGCCGACTCGACCAAAGGAAGCAGCCTCTCGTGCAATTGGGCCCGAAGGTTGCGACCGATAATTTCGTTCAGCGGTAGTTGCCGCATTTGCCGGGCGATGATGCAGGCTTCGGCAACAGACTGCTGCAACGCCGGATCGGCCTGCAACTGGGCCAGCCGTCGCCGAGCGGCCGACAGCACGAGCGATAGCTCTTGCGTTTGATAGAGTTTCGGGACCGGGGCGAGCCGGTGGGTCTTCCAATCGTCAACCACGCGCAACGCCGCGGTGGCAAACGTCGGGTTGCTGATTGCCTCTTCTTCGGTGCTGTGGTCGCCGTTGCCGGCTGTGGCCGACCATGGATTGTAAACCAAACGTTGCCCGTAGAGCGGCTGGAAAAAAACCACGTAGGGCGGCAGTTTCCGCCAGTCGAGCCGCGCCAGATCAATCTCTCGAAACACGGTCGGTTCGCCGTGCCATTGGTCCCACGCCATGCGCTTGGCTTCTGGAACGATGTGCCGGTCGACCACGCGGATGCGCGGGGGCACCAGATGCTTGAGCCCGGCCTTCATCCGCCAGCTCCACCGTTCGCCTTCGGCGGTCCACGAAACATCGCCGGCGATGAAATAATGCCGCAGCGGCATCAGCAGTTGCCACGCGGTCCAGACCACCACCAGCCCAACAATCGCCGTTGAAAGACCGGCCCCTGAACGCTTCTCGACCCACGCCGCGGGCCGCTGTTTCCAACCCAGCAACAGGCCCAACGGCGGTGCCAGCAGCAAGCCGGCCACCGACCAGCGCCAATCGGGCCGGCGCCAGCGAGGTTGCCGGAACCACGAGGCGAGCCGGCTCGGCCAGTCGGGTTCGAAGAAGATCAGCATCGTGGCGGCTCCCAAGTGAGGGAACAGCCCGATGTCGTCGAACAGTATGAAGTGATTCGTCGCGTGAAACAGCCACCCGGCCGCTAGCGCGAAGTAGCGGGTTCGCCGCCACAAGAGCGCCGGCACAACGAACAAGTCGAACACGAGCCCGGCGTGTGAGATGGCCAGGGCCATCGTCTTCGACGTAAAGAAGCCGAACCACTCTTCATGGCCCAACGTGCTGAGCAGCGAGCGGATGGTTTGCTGTACGCGAGGTAGTTGCAATTGCGAGAAAACCGGCTCGGCATCGAGCAGCCATTGCCGGGAAAACTTGGCAACGCCGCCATAGAAGTAGACGACGAACAACTGCAACCGAAGCAGAAAAATGCACCAGAACGGCACGCTGCCTTGGCGCCAAGGCCCATCGGTCGCGCCGCGGTGCCAAAAAATGCGATCAAGGCTATAGCGGCGGTGAGCGGGCGAGATCGCCAGAATCAGCGCGAGCAGCACCACCAAGTAGTAATGGTTGTTGTAATGGGTTTCATCGAGCAGAAAGAAATAGGTCCACGTCAGGCCAACCACCACAATGGCCACGCGATAGAAAAGCCCCACCGCCACGAGCAATCCGGCGACGCCCATTGTCGCCGCCACGACCGTCGTCCAGGGTTCTGGTAGCGGACGAACCCACTCGAATCCGTGATAAGGAAAAAGCCAGTGGACATTCGGACCGGTGAAAACGACCTCGATCCAGTTGTTGAACGTTCCGCTTCGTATCGCTTCGATCCAGCCTCGACCATCGAGCGGGCGCAGCCATTTGTAGGTTTTCGCGGCCATGATCAGGCCGAAGGCGATGCGCAACGCCGCCAGCGAGCCGCCATCGACATGGCTGGCCAGCATGTCTCGAAAGCGTTGCCACCATTGGGAAACCGGCCGCATGAAAAGTGCCTTTTCGATTAACCAGCGATCGCGAGAAAAGTCGGCTTGCGCCATACCCTCAAGATAGTCT
>WGDQ01000729.1 GCA_015493185.1 Planctomycetaceae bacterium | reverse complement strand
GGTGTTGTTGGGCTGAGCCGGTTTGTTTTGTGTCGGCTGGCGAGGTGGTTTTTCAACACGGCCGCTATCCAGCCTGAGGTGTGCGTGGCAAAATCGTGCGGGGGATGTGGCAAGTGGGATGGATCGCGTGCAGGGTGAAGACGCGGCTCGCCCAGAAACGCCTAGAGGAACGACACACTGCGCGGCGCGTGCGTGGGCACGTAGAACACGTAGAAAAATGGGAAGGCTGCCAGACGGCTCGCGTGGACCATCGCGAACCGCATGGCAAGCCAGCACGCGTGGCGAGTGCCTGCGTGGCGAGCAACTGTATGGAGCGGGAGGCAGATTCCAAATCGCCTTTGTTGGTGAATTCCGAGGGAGCCAATCCTTCAGTGTTGTTTATCCCAGCGGTTTATCTTTTTTCGGGAACAGGGAACGCACGGTCGGCTTTCTGGGTGGAAATCCAAGTGCATCGAGGGTTGCAAAACAGATGAAGACGATCGCCGGCAGTGACCGTGGATGGAAGCGAGGGCTGTGATGCGGATTGTGCTTTGCTATCCGGTTGAGCCGAGGCACGTGGAACAAATTTCGACCGCGGCGCCGGGCGCGGAGATTGTGAACGCCGGGCAGACGCGAATTGCCGAGGAATTGCCCGAGGCCGACATTTACTGCGGCCATGCCAAGGTGCCGGTCGATTGGGAGGCGGTCGTGCGGCGGGGACGCTTGCGTTGGATTCAATCGTCGGCCGCGGGGCTCGACCATTGTCTGGTTCCGCCGGTGGTCGAATCGGAAATCGTGGTCACCAGTGCCTCGGGCATTTTGGCCGATCAGGTGGCCGAACATGCTTTGGCCTTGATGGGGGCGTGGTTTCGAAGTCTTCCCGTTTTTTTCGCGGCCCAACAACGACGGGAGTTCGTTCGTCGGCCGACACGCGATTTGCACGGCAAGACGGTGGGCATCGTGGGCTTTGGCGGTGTGGGGCGGCGGATTGCCGAGTTGTTGGCGCCCTACCGAACCCGCATTCTGGCGACCGATGTTTTTCCGGTCGATCGGCCGGCGCATGTCGAGGCGCTGTGGCCGGCCGAGCGGCTGGACGATTTGCTGCCACAGGTCGATGTGCTGGTGCTTGCCGCGCCGCTGACGCCGGCGACACGGGGCATGATCGACGCGCGGCGTTTGCAGCGCCTGAAGCCCACGGCGCTGTTGGTGAACATGGCCCGGGGACCGTTGGTCGTTGAAGCCGATTTGATCGAGGCGCTTTCGCGCGAGCGATTGGCCGGTGCGGTGCTCGACGTGACGGAGCAGGAGCCGCTGCCGCCGGAGAGCCCGCTGTGGGATTTACCCAATGTGCTGATCACGCCCCACGTGGCCGGTCAGAGCGCCCGGCGGATTGACGACATGACCGAGTTCTTTTGCGACAACCTGCAACGCTACCTGTCGGGCCGGCCGTTGCGCAATCTGGTGGACAAACGACTCGGTTTTCCGCGACGCGAGCCGTCGGCCGGCCAGTGCGGCGGCTGAGCCACCCGGCACAAGCTCACCCGCCGGCAGGTGTCGGTCATTGCAATACCAGGCCCGTTCTGTGCCCGTTTGGCGGCAAGGGGCCTGCGATTGGGGGGCCGATTGGGCTGATGGAGCGAGGCGCGCGCCGACCGGGGCGATTGGGCGCTGAGGCGGTTTTTCTTCCAGGCGGCGGGGCCATTTCTTGGTTTTGAAAAAGGGCGAACGAATCCGCTTTCCGAATTGTCTACTCTGTTGGTAAGATTAGCCGACAACCACGTGGCACACGGATGGGCCTTTTGTTCGACCTGAGGCAGATGATGGCTTCGACGACTTTTCTGCTTGGTTCCCCGACACTCACTCTCGATGGCGGATGTCCGGAGCCGCGTTGCTCTGAAGACTTGCTTCGGGCCTACGATGAGCTGGTAGACGGCCAGCGACTGAGCTGGACCACACATCACCGGTTACTGCGGCGGCTTGGTTCGGGCGGACAGGGCGTTGTGTATCTTGGCGAACGCCGCGGCACCGACAATTTCACGCTGCCCGTGGCGCTGAAGATTTTTTCGCCGAGTCGCTACAGCGACGAACGCGGCTACGAAGAAGCGATGCTGCGCATTGCCAAGGTGTCGGCCCGTGTGGCGCAGATCCAGCAAGATAACTTGCTGGACGTACATAATTTTGTCGACCGCAACCGCATTCGTTTGATGGAAATGGAATGGGTCGACGGATTCGACCTGAACCGTTTGCTGACGCGCGACATGCTGAGCTACGTACGGCATCGCGTGAGCAACCGGCGGTGGAAGTACATCAACAATGTGATCGTGACCGATGGTCCGACGCAGCCGCGGTTGAAGCCGGGCATTGCCATCGCCGTGGTGCGCGATTGCCTGGCAGCGCTGGCCGCCCTGCACCGGGAGGGCATTGTGCATGGCGATTTGAAGCCGGCCAACATCATGCTGAAGCGGACGGGCAACGCGAAGATTATCGACATTGGCTCGGCGTTCGAGATCGACGATCCGCCCCCGGCGCGCACCTGCACGCCCACGTATGCTGCTCCGGAAGTGCTGGAGGGGGCCGACTGCACACCGCGATCGGATTTGACCAGTTTGGGATACGTGCTGATCGAGATGTTGGCCGGAATGCATCTTTTTTCGGGGCAGAACAGCCTGCGCGATTTGCTAGCGGCCAAGCGGGCACTGCCCCGCCGATTGGCAGAGATTCTGCCCGCCGACGTTTCGTGCAATCGGCACCTGATGAATTTCTGCCGCACGCTGGTGGCGCCCGATCCGGAGTTGCGCTTTCCGAGCGCTGAGGCCGCCGACCTGGTGCAAGAAGGGGCAGCCAGCTTTCATCGGCAATTGGTCAAAGGCGACCTGGCCAGCGAGTACGACAACGAGATTCGTCTTTGGTTGAGTGAGCTGGAATAGCTCGGGCAGCACGCTGATGCTGGTGCGGCTGCACGGAGGGTTGGTGGTGCCCCGTCTGGTTGAGAGTCGATCGCCGCGCCAGCAGGGGTAGCACGCTGTTGCGACGGGGCAACGGTCGGGCGATGGTCGGTTGGGGCGCGGGCGGCTTATGCTTCGCCTTGGATGTAGGTCCAGTTGAAGCGGTCGAGAAACGTCGAGCGGAAGTAGTTGTCGGGCTGGCTGATGGCGCGGTGCATTTTTTGCACCCCCGATCGAAAATCGACGTCCAACGCGTACTGATCGACCTTCAGCCCCGCCGGCGATTCGCGGAAGAGCTGCCCTCCCAACGGTTCGAACCCGCCGTTTTTTACGTACGCACCGTGCGCCAGACCGTTGCGAAACGAGTCCCATAGCCAACGGCCATAGCTATCGACCCCCGGCGGCGGATTTTCCGGACGCTGTCGCCAGGCGGGGTCCATAAAGGCATTGACGAACGTCAGGAAGGCCTCGCTGTTGGGCGAGGTGGAAGGCGTAAGGAAATGCCCGAGCGCCTCGATGCCGCACATCAGCGCGTTGCCCCACAGCAGCAGCACGGCGCAGGCGCGATCGGCCCCGTGTTTGGGGTTATCGTGCTCGTCGAGCAAGACGGCCAACGGGTCGAGCACCACCAGCTTGAACCGCCGGCGGAAGTACTCTAAGCGACCGTCGTCCGAGAGCTTGTGAAGGCGGGGACGATCGTAGTCGACGAACAGGCTGAGCCGCTGACCGTCGATCTCGGCACGAATGCCGTGTTCTTCTGGTGAGTCGCCCATGAATTGGGGAACCCCATAAAAGTGTGGTTTGTGTTGTTCGGCTGCGGCACCCGCTCTGCGACGGGCTGAGACGACCGCAGGTCCGGGCGACGCTGCGATCGGCCGAAGCCACTTCACCGAATGTTCTTTCTCGACATCGAACCCCATTATAGGGAATTCGCTCGGGGCGGTTGCACGAGGGCCTTGGTTGGGCGGCCGTAGAGTGGCGATTTCTGCCTGACTGCGGCGGCTACGGTGGCGGGTGGAAACGACTTGGCAGGCGATGCGAGAACGGGTTGGAATGGGCCCGTTTTCGGCTGGATATTGCCTGCGCGGCGCGGGTTTGAACCGATGGGCGCAGGAAGCTGACTCTGCGTTGAGCAATTGATCGCATGATGTTGTTGCACACCGAGATGGGACATCTGTTGGGCCAGGCACGGTTCTGGTGCCCGAAGCGGGAGCGGGGTCGAAAGATCAGTTGTCCACCGCATTGCGCCAAGGCTGTTTGGGCGGGCTTTTCGCGAGGTGTCGGCGGCCCCCCCGATCGTCGTAAGT
>WGDQ01000728.1 GCA_015493185.1 Planctomycetaceae bacterium | reverse complement strand
CGATGATGGAAAAGTTGCGGATATGTTTGCAGTCGATGTTCGACAACTCGAATCCCTCGTATAAAAACGAATGTCACCCGGCTTTCTTCGGCATAAACCGCAAGACAGTTCAAACGGCCGCTGCGCTGCAACCTCGATCGTCCTGCTTCACATCGGGTTCGAGCAAGCGAAACCAGGGCCCTGTTTGCCGTGAATCGCGTCCGGTTGGCGGTTTGTCTCGCTGCCCGCGACGTTTGCGTTTGCCCCGCGCCGTGGCGACTTCTTCCTCTTCTTCTTTGGCGGACCTTCTTGACTCTTGGCTCTTTTCGATCTTTTTTCGGTGTCTTCTTCTATCGAAGTTCCCGTCTCTTCTTCTCCTTCTTCTTACTCTATACTCTACTCCCGTTTGTCCCGTTTGGGGCCTAACCACCGGTTCGGGCCGCGGCGTGGCGGTTCCAGTCCACAGCGGCGATTGGTTTCCTCCCTTGCGATGAAAGGTTGGAGCTGCGGTGGGTCGGTTCCGACGGTCGCGATGGCACTTTCTGATCTATCACGGCCCGTTCCGGCTGTCGTGGTCGACTCGCCCTGCGCCGGCGATCTTCGTGCGTGTGGCATCGCGCAGCGGGCCGGCATGGTTTGCGTGCATGCCAGCCGGGCTACGAGGCCCCAGCCGGTGGTCGGTCTGACTGACGGCGGTATGCCAGCCGGGCGATTCCCGCGGCGCCCAAATAGCCGGCATCGCCCCCTAGCGAGGCGAAATCGATCTTGATGGCTTCAGCCAGCACGGGAAAGGCCCGCTGCCGAAACTCCTGACGTATCCGGTCCAAAAAGGCCCGCCCCAACGCGTCGTCGGCTCCGCCGAAGGTCATCGCCCCACCGAATACGATGCCATCGGGATCAATCGTGTGGGCCAGGTCCACGGCCCCGATTCCCAGCCAGCGGGCCGTTTCGAAAATAAGCTCCAGCGCCAGTGCATCCTGCGCTTGTTGGGCGGCCTCGGCCAGCAGCAGTGGCGTCAGCCGCCGGCCTTCGGCCAGCCACGCGTGCAGCACCGAGTCGGTATCGTTGGCCAGCGCCTCTTCGGCCCGTTTGATCAGTCCCGTCGCACTGGCATAGGCTTCCAAATGCCCCGGTTGCCCGCAACCGCACATGCGAGCCGTTGGGCTGCTGTCCACAATAATATGGCCACACTCCGCGCAGTGGCTATGCTCTCCCTCGATGAGCAAATCGCCAATGATCACGCCGCAGCCCACACCGGTGCCCAGAGTGAACAGCACCATGCTGTGAAAATCGCGGCCCGTTCCCACCCAAAACTCGCCATACGCTGCCGCGTTGGCGTCGTTGACAAACGTGACCGGCAGCTCCGCATATTGGCTCACCCGCTCACGTATCGGAAAGTGATACCAGCCCGGCAGATTATGGGGCTCGAGCAGCATGCCGGCCGGAATGTCCATCGTGCCCGGCGAGCCCAGACCGGCGCCCACCAGTTCGCGGTACTCGATGCCTGCCTGTCGGGCCGCCTCACGCACGGCTTCGGCCATGCGGCGCGCCCCTTCGTCGGGGCCCCGTTGCGATTCGGTGGGAATCTTCAACCAGCTCAAGGGCCGGCCCAAATCGTCGACAACGCCCACCTTGATGTTCGTCCCGCCCAGGTCGATGCCCGCAAAAAACGGTGCCTGGGCTTCGTCGCGGGAGATAAACGTGCGCGATTCCTGCATGGCGGGCACAGATCACAGAGTTCACAGAAGCGGCTCAGGCACGGCTCGTCGAACAAGCGGCGCGCAAAACGAGATAAGCCTTGACGATACAGTAAATTACGAATTCATCTGCGGCGGCCCTTTCCGGTCGCCCCATGCCGCCCACTGCGGCCGCAGCGGCCACTCGAAGCCCGAAGTATAGAAGCTGCCGGCGCGTCCGGCAATCGCGCCACCGAGCACCCCCGTTTTGCGACTGTTGGCCCCCACGGGCTGACCGAACACAACTCGTGCCCCCGCTAGGTCGACACGGTTCGCCACGAAGCACAAACCCACTCGGCCGGCGGCCCGCCGGCTGGAGATCCGATCACCTGAGACGCACTGCCCCGCGGCCGCTCCATTCGATTTGACCTGACGCATTTGATCTAATCAGCCAAACCGTCTGGCAGTTATGATCCGGCTCTGAGAACTCCAGAAAGGTGGTGTCTCATGCAACAACACACGCGGCGCGATTTTCTTCGCCAGGGCTC
>WGDQ01000727.1 GCA_015493185.1 Planctomycetaceae bacterium | reverse complement strand
CGGCACCAGCGGCCGAGCGGTCGCGATAATTGGGACACTCGATAGCAGCCGCCGTCATCGCACACGTCGCACAACCGTAACTCCCAGTGTGCCGAACCGTGGTCGCTGGCAGGCACTTCGGCCGCAAACGCCCTGTGGCCCGATCCGTTGGAGCAACGGTCGGGTCGTGGGGCGTTGGTCGTTGTGGCATCGCCCGGAAGATGCAGGCCTAACACCCCCAGTGCATTGCAAAACGTCGTGCCAAACGACCGAACGACAACCCTGACCAATGCTACATTTTTCAGGGCTGTTTTGGGGCTGTACCACCCCGCTGCCGCATGCCGCAATCTCCATAGGCGTCAGCCAATTCCGACAACGGCACCCGAGGCGCATTGTCAGCGCCTGACGCGTGTTGCCGGATTTGTCGACCGTGCAAGATTTCCGAACCCAAGGCTACGTCCTTTCCAGTCGCTGTGTACCGACGTGCCGGCACTGCTGCACGTAGAGCACCTTGAGGGTATCTCAAGGTCTTGGGGCGGTTGCGTATGATAAGAGGCCGCTCATGACGTTGCTGCTCGCGATCGTCGCTCTAGCGGGTCTGGCCTGGCTCGCCGTTTTCGTGCTGCGCGGATCGCTTGTAGCCGGAGGCATGCTGTTTGTCGTCGTTGCCGCTTGCTTCGGCTTCCACTTCATGCAGTTCGACGTTGGCCCCATACCGCTGACGCTTGACCGGCTGTTCGTATTGCTGCTGGGCGGAATGTACGTGGTGCAGCGGCGAATGGGAAAAACGCAGCCCAAGCCGCTGGATCGACTCGATCTGTTGATCTTCGCTTTTCTGGCACTGGTAACGGCCAGCACGTTTACACACGATTGGCACGCCTCGTTCAATAAAGATGTGGTGCCCTTGTGGCGATTGATCGCCGGCTACCTCGTGCCGTTTGCGGTGTATTGGGTGGTCCGCCAGGCACGGCTCACGCGCAGCAACGTGTTGTGGGTTCATGGGGCCTTGGCGCTGTTCGGCCTTTATCTGGCTGTGACGGGCATTCTGGAAATCACGCAGCAGTGGTCACTGGTTTTTCCGCGCCATATTGCCGACCCGAAGTTGGGATTGCACTTCGGCCGCGCTCGAGGGCCCATGTTGCACGCTGCGACGTTCGGGCTTTGTTTGACGATCGGCATGCTGGCGTTGCTGGTTTGCCTGCCTCGTGGCGGGCGCGTGGCGAAAGCCCTCATGCTGTCGACTTTGCCGCTGTTTCTAGCGTCGATCTACTTCAGCTATACCCGAACGGTTTGGCTCGGGGCCATGATGAGCCTGTTTATCCTGCTCTGGATGACACTGTCTGGCCCGCGACGCGTGTTGATTCTCGCAAGCGTGGCAGCCGCGTGCTTGTTGGTCGGTCTGACGCACTGGGAACAACTCGTGGCGTTGAAGCGCGATAGTTCAGCGTCAGAAACAAAGTCGTCGACCGTTATGCGCGCCAGCTTTACCTATGTGTCGTGGCAAATGTTTCTCGACCATCCGTTGTGGGGCTGCGGATTCGGCCACTTCCCCGTGGCAAAACGCGACTATCTGGCCGACCGCTCGACCAGCCTGCCACTCGAAGCAATTTGGCACGAGGCCCATCACAATGTGTTCTTGAGCCTGCTGACTGAAACCGGCATTTTCGGCATGTTGCTGTTTATGGCCATCTTGTGGACGTGGGGCCGAGGCGCATGGCGACTTTGGTACGACCGCTCGCTGCCCGACTGGATGCGTTGGCACGGGCTGTTGATGGCCTGTTCGTTGGGAGCCTACGGGCTATCGCTGTTGTTCTTCGAACTCACCTACTCGCCAGTCGACAACGCCATCGTCTTCTATCTGGCAGGAATCACCGCAGGCTTGCGTTCGCTGGCCGGACATGCACATCGGGTACAGTTGCCCGGCCTGCTCGGCCTTTGGACCGCAGGTAGTCAGCAGTCGGCAGGCCTGACGGCCAACGGATAGGAACAATCGAGCGTTTGACGACGCACGATCCCCCCGCGGCAAGCATCGCAATGGTCAGCAGGTTGTTCTTCCAATTGCGAGGGCTCGGGAACTTTGCTGGGGAGGATTTGTTCTGCACTCCGCTTGGGTCGCTCTTTTTCATGCCCCCTTCTTTCTTTCCTCTTGTGTTCCTTTTGCGATTGGGCAGAACCGCGGCTCGGTGCCGAAGCACGGCGGCTTGTTCATTGAGCCGGACCAGTTGCCGTTTGCGAAGGAACTGAAGCAAGCGACGCGTTGGCGTCGGGGTGCCGGACTGTTGTTCCCGCGCAACGTTCTATGCGGTTTCTTGCGGCCACAAAGAGGGCCCATGTCAGCGGTCCTCTGCTTGCAGCTCTTGCAACACAGAAACGGTTCTCGCGGGCAGTTTCTTCACTTCTGGGAGACCTGCCAGGCGACGGAGCCGCTGCGGCCTTTTTCGAAAGAAGAACGACTGTTGCGTTTCGGAAACGTTTGTTGACCTAGGGCAAAGATCGTGTGGCGTGACGCCAACAGCGCACCGCTCGAAGCCAGAGGGCGCCGAAGAAAGGCGTCGACTTGCAAGTGCTTGCTGGATCGTTGGTTGCGCGTTTCTCGGCAGTCTCAGTGCAACGCGATCCGAAGCGGTGGTACGCCGGTTGCCTTCGTAGTTGGTCACCAACAGCGAGATGCCGCAAAGACGCTTGCTCGGGGCCTCGGGGCCCCACGATCAACGGCAAATCGCAAACGCGGCAGGCCCAAGCAACCACAGGACGACACCGCCATGTCCAGCAGCTCCACGCTCAACATTGCCCGATCGTTCACACCGCATGCCGCCCGAACCACCATGACGCGACCGCGGCACCGTCTCCGAACAACGCTGCCGGTGCCGTCCGGCTATTGCGTTCGCGTGCCGGCTTCGGGCAATCGTTCGAAGGCCTATCGCGTAGGCAAGCGGCTCTGCGACATCGTCGGCGCCAGCTTGCTTTTGGTGGCTTTCTCGCCAGTGCTATTCGTCACGTTTGTTGTGTTGTGGATCACAACGCGAGGCCGACCGATCTTCGTGCAAGAACGTGTTGGCCAGTGTGGCCGATTGTTCCGGATGTACAAGTTCCGCACCATGCGGCTCGATGCGGAAAAGGTTCAAGACAAAATCAAGAACGAACAATCGGGCCCCGTTTTCAAGAACCGCCGTGATCCTCGCGTGACACGAATCGGCCGTTTCCTCCGTTCGACGAGCATCGACGAGTTGCCCCAATTGTTCAACGTGCTGATGGGCCACATGTCGCTGGTCGGGCCGCGTCCGCCGGTGCCGAAGGAAGTGCTGCAATATGAACCGTGGCAGCGACGGCGTTTGTCGGTGAAGCCTGGGCTGACCTGCTTGTGGCAAGTAAGCGGCCGCTGCGAAATCGGCTTCCACGATTGGGTGCGGATGGACATCTGGTACACGAAGAACCAGAATTTCGCCACCGACCTGAAGCTGCTGTGCAAAACGCCCATGAGCGTTTTGAGCCGCCGCGGGGCCTATTGAATTGCCTCGCTGCCGCAATCTGCCGAAAGGCCGCCGGACCGTCCGTTCGCACGCGTTTTCAACTCTTTTCCATAGCGATCGACGAGCAGCGGACGACCGCACCGGAGGTCGCCAAATCGCAAAGTTCGTGATACCTGGAAAAAAGCACCGGCCAACATCGCGGCCGATGGCCGACCGAATTCAGCCGCCGATCGACTCGACAACCTGCGTGCGATTGGCGAACGAAGGCTATTTCGTGCTCTTGTCCACCTTTTCTGCGGTCCGGCGCTTTCCGGCCTCCACGCTGCGCCGCGTATCTGACAAGCAGCTCTCGTTTCGCGCCGTGTTTCGCCGGTTTTTCCGGCAATGGTTGCATCGCCTAGGGGTGCCGTGCATCGGCTGATTAGGGCAGCCGCGACGCCTTCTAACCGTCTCTACTCTGGCCGGCGCGCGACCGGCTTGCAAACGGTTGTTCGGGCCGTATCGATTGCGTGGTGTGCTCGCTGCAACGATACGCAAGAGGCAGAGCCGGTCGAACCGTAGCCGCCACGGAAACCTATGCTTCT
>WGDQ01000726.1 GCA_015493185.1 Planctomycetaceae bacterium | reverse complement strand
GGCGGCAGAAGTCGGGCTTGTACCAGTTGTTGTCCAGCATGATTTTGGTCACGCCGAGCAACACCGCCAGGTCGGAGAGACCGGGACGCACCCCGATCCAGTAATCCGACTTCGTGGCTGGGCAGTTGTACTCCGGCGCAATGTCGACCAGCTTCGCCCCGCGCTCCATGCACTCGTTCAGCCAGTGCGACTCGGGCATCTTGTTTTCGATCAGGTTCTTGCCCACCTGAATGACGAGCTTGCAAAACCGCATGTCGTTGAAGTCCATGTCGCACGTTTGCAGCCCGTGTACATACGGGTGCCCTGGAGCCTGGTCTCCACGCCACGTGTACTCGTTCCAATCGCGGCCGCCACGAGCTTGTTCTGGGGGCACACCCCGTACGTGGTGATCGAGCAGCCCAAGCATATTCGCGAAGCGATAAATGCCGAACTTGCCTACCAACCCATGCAACGGCAGGTTCGAGCCAAGCTTGATCGTGCGCGTGCCGGCGCCCTCGACCTTGTCGATCATCCGTTGTTCGTAGCCATCCTGCTTCAGCCGCCGCACGCCTTCGTCTCCACTGTAGGTACGAGCGATGGCGTGCAGCGCTTCGGCTACGTACTTCGCTGCATCGTCCCACGACACACGAACGAAACCATCGTTGCCGCGGTCGTCGAACTTGTATTTCGATCGCAACTCTGGGTTGTCCGATAGCGACGGACAACCAGCATCGACCCATTCTTTCCAGCCTTTGCGCAGCACCGGCCCCTTGGCGCGGTAAGGACCATAAATGCGCCGTTGCATCGTGTAGCCCTTGGGGCACCCACGCGGATTCCAGGCTTTCGTGGCATGGTTTCCGTACAGATCGCCGCAGCGGTCGTGGTCGTAGTTCTGCTCACTACGAATCATCACGTCGTTGCGTACGAACGCTCGCAGCCGGCACATGTGCGTATCGTTCGGCGCGCAAACCCAGGTAAACGTGCGATCGTACCGGTATTGGTCGAGATAGATCTTCTCCCAGTCGCGGTTCGGATACGTGCCCAAAGGGTTTTCGATGCTGACCGGCTCCAATGCCCAGGCCCGCGGCCCGAGGGCCAGCAGAGAGCCACCAACGGCACCACACGTTTCGAGAAATCGGCGTCGCGAAATATCCATGGGAGAACTCCCTACGGCTGGTTTTCGATGACAAAATCCTGCCAGATCGTAATCAGCTTCTTGCCGTCGCGATCTTGGAACGCCCCATCCCACACGGCGAATGCCGCCGAGAGATGGTCACCCGGGGCGAGCGAAAGCCCATCGTCTGGCGAGTCGACCTTAAGCGGACGTTTCATGACAACCGTCCAACGACCGTCTTGCCAGCTTCCGACCGCCTCGACGACTTGGCTGTGGGGCAAACGGAAGGTCACGGTTCCCGGTCCTGCGGCAGTGAGCGCCGAAGCGCCCGATTCGTCGGCGGTGGGCACAATCTGGTTGCCGCTCGCACGCGCCGGCAGCGAGATATCGGGCTGGTCTTCCAGACGCGCACCCTCGCGATCGAGTTCGGCCGAGACGACGGCAACTTCGCTGAACGGATAAACATCGACCACGGCGTTGGGATACAGGTCTTCCAACCTCGTCGGTTTGCCTTGCCGATCGGCATCCCAGTACCAAACGTCGACGGTCTCCTGAGGCATGCCCATGCCAAGAAAGGGCTCCTCCTCACCGCGGTAAAGTTCCACGGCAACTCCGTCTTCGAACGCACCACTGCTTGCAGCATGAAGGTCTTGTTGCTCATCTTTCCAGCTAAGGCGTATGACGATGTTCTGGCCATCGTGCACGGCCTGTACGCGAAAATCGGGATCGGCATCGTTGCGCCACCACAGCGGCGTCATCCGCAGCGAAACGGCAGGCACATCCGACCATGCGCTGTCGCTTGCGTCGCTGGGAAGCGAGTCTCTGGCCTGAACCACGATTTGTTCGCGGTTGAGCACGGCCGCTTTGCGTTGCGCTTCGGTCGACATCGATAGGATGTAGTGCACAAGATCCACCATCACTTCCGGCGGCATTTGTTGCTGAGAACTCGGCATGGGGGTGCCCGGCATGCCGTAAGCAATGCGTCGATAGAGCGACGCCGGATCGTCGCCCCCCTTGAAAATTCCTGCCGTAAAGTCGCGAGGCGCCGTGGGCAACCCTTCGCTGTCGATCATCTTCTTCACCCCGTCGCCCTTGCCCTGCTTGCCGTGGCATTGCGCGCAGCCAAACTTTGCATAGGCTTCTTTGGCACGTGCGATTCGCTCGGGAGTCGGCTCGCCGATCTCGGGCACTTCGGTGCTTTGGCCAGGCGTGGTGAACTGCTTTACATACTTTTCGATTTCTTCTTGCACTTCAGGAGCGGCGATCTCGTCGTCGCTAAGTTCTTCTTCCTCTTTGAGAACGCGGATGTAATACGCCCGAGCGCCTTCGCGTCGCAAACGCATCACCTCGTCTACCAATGCCTCGCGTTCGCGGGGCGAGAGCTGCGGCCACGGCGGCATGGCCGAGCCGGGCATGCCGCGCTGCAAAACGGCCAACAGATCTTTGCGAGACGGCACATTGTTCGACGTGCTCACCAGGCGAAAGCGGCCGGCACTGAAATCGCGAGGTTTGGGGAAGAGGTACGGCGCGGCGACACCGCGACCGTCGCCGTTTTCACCATGGCATCCACCGCAGTGGCGAAGGTACAGCTTTCGCCCCAACTCGGCCGTCGCCGCTTGTTGCCCCTCCGCTTCGGGCACGGCTCGACCACCGTCGGCAGTGGCCTGACCCTTTTGCTGCGACGATTCTGCCGCTCGCGGCGCCTCGCCTGGTTCGGGAGCCTGCGTTCTCTGGCAACCCCCGGCAGAAGCCGACATCGCCGCGGCCATCAGCAGGGCAGCACTTTGCGCGATTCGCAACGCTGCGATCGAATGACGATTCATCGCCTACACCTCCCGTCGGCTTTGCTTCTCTCCAAGGCACGCTGGCCCAGCGACTAGCACGGCTGCCGAGCTACTCGGAGAATCCAGCTCCTGCTACAGCTTTCCAACAATGGATGCAAACTCGTTTTCGTCGAACAGACGCATCGATCGGGTGCGCACGTTTCCTTGTCGCCCCAGAGAGAGCAGCAAGCGGGTTGCGGTCTCTTCGTCCGGAGCCTCGAAAACGATACAGCCATCGAACTGGCCGATCGCCCAGTAGAGCGACACCACCCGGCCGCCTGCTGCCTCGACCGATGCGCGAAACTGCGAAGCGCGCTCAGGCGACTGCGCCACGTCGTGCAATCCCTTTTCCGTGAACTCAACCAATGTCAAATAGCGCACCATGGTCACATCCTCACGGTTCCCCATGTCTACAGAAACAGGCAGTGCCAAACTCGCCCGTCCGATCCAAACGCCACTGCCAGAGGAACGAATATGCGTAACGCCCCGGCACGCACGCGTCACGTCGCCATTGCCAAT
>WGDQ01000725.1 GCA_015493185.1 Planctomycetaceae bacterium | reverse complement strand
GCCAGCGTTCGCCACTGCGGCTATAGGCCCATCGCGACCACGGGCGACGCCGCCCGATGGCCGGTGCGATTACGATCTCGGCGCCCTCGAACTCGGGTTCGGCCAGCATCTTCCGAACGTACTCGTCGCGCGGCGCCCAAGGCTCTGATGTCTGGGTCGTTGTGGTCAGCACCGCCACCTCGTGACCACGAGCCACCTGCTCGCGCACCAGGTTGCGAATCACGTTGCTCGGGCCGCCCGATCGCGGATCGACGAGGTTGATCACGTGCAAAATTTTCACGGTTCTGCTGTTCTACCGCCTATCGTTTCGACAAACCGGCAACGCCCTCCGTTCGAGAGAGCCTCCGCTGCAAAAAAAACTCTCGGGCACGGTTTGCTCATGCCGCGCCTGCCTGCAAACGCCCGGCCGGCAGCGTGCCAGCCACGCTTGGCGACTGCTGCGAGATACGTTGGGCTCGTTCATACCGCATCAACTGCCAGTCGGCCGAGAGGGTGAGCACAATGAAATACCATAACACCGGATTCAAGCCGAAACCGACGGCGAACATCCACGCGTGAAGGAAGGAGTCGACGAAAACCACCCATACCGACACGTACAAACAGCGCACAAGGTCGGCCAGCGGGTTGTTGGGGCGGAACAGAGCGCGCACAATTCCCCACAGCAAAATCACCCAAAACCAGATGAAAACCGCCAGTCCCGCCACGCCTTCTTCCAGCAGTCGGGCCAGGTATTCGTTGTGCACCGTATGTTCGAACAATATCCCGTTCGCCACCGCAAGACGCATCCGTTGCGCCAGGCTGCTGCCGTTGGTGATCGAATAGAAATAGTCGATCGCCTCGGGGTCGGTGCTCACGCAGTAACGTTCCACGCCGTGGCCATAGCCGAGCCAAGGATTTTTCTTATAGACGAACCAGCCGGCTTTCCAGCGATCGGTGCGGCCCGTAAGTGTCGAAAGGCTTTCGCTGCGCACAATGCGCTCGGGCAGAACGTCCAGCCCCTTCACCACCAGCAGTGCCACGCCAACAAACACCACCGTGCCTGTGGCAATCGGTCCATAACGGCGGTAGTTTTTCCAGATGATGGCCAAAATGCCCACCACGCCGGCCAGCAATGCCCCGCGAGCCGCGGAGAAAACAAGCACGTAGGCTTGAACGAGCAACAGGCCGATCGCCATGGTCCGCATCAGGTCTTTGGAGTAACGAATCTTCCAAAGAATGATCGGCAGCGTCACCGCGGCAAACGTGCCGGCCGATGTTGCCCGGTTGAAGGCCCCTTCGGCCCGGCCGTGGGCTCCGCTGCTGCCGGTCAGAATGTCGAACACTCCGATGGCCGAGGTAATCCATAGCAGGCCGAAGAGCATGCCCACGCCGAGTTTCAGGTTGCCCGGTCGCGAGAGCCAACCCCAGGCTCCCAGAAACAGGGCGGTCCACAGCATAATGAACGACCCGATGCGCTGGAAGCTGTACCAAGGCATCATCGAGTACGCACACGAGAGCACGCCCAACACGATCAGCGCCAGCAGGGCCTTGTGTACCTGCGTTAGCCCGAACTTCAGGGCGTCGGAAATGTAGCGCGTGCCGGCCAACGTGGCCAGGGTGAGCAGCCCCCAGCGAATGCTCTTCAACACACCGGCCAGACCACCGATTTCGAAGTTGCTGGCCATAATCCCGAACAGCAGCAAAAACAGCAGAAGCCCAAACGGATCTTGCCAGAAGAACCGCTTCGACTCGGTCGGGCTGCCGGGTGGCGAAATCGCTACGGTTGCCATGTCGCATCCTTTCGACAACGTCGCCCATTGCACCCTTGGGGCCGCGGCTATTTAGCCGCGGAGATCTCGCCTCGTGTAGGCGACGTTGCCGGTCATGCTGAGGGCCGCGGTCGTTCGACCGCGGAGGAGCCGCCTTTTGAAGACAATGTTGCTGTCGTACTCGGAAACCGCGGTTGTCAGGCCGCGGAGGTGTCGCCTCGTGCGGGCAACACTGGCGTCATCATGGGGTCGCGGTTGTTCAACCGCGGAATTGGGCATTGCGTTTTCTTGGCAGTATCGCTGTGCAATGCCGTGCTTGGGTCGATTCGGGAAAAGTTTCAGGGGGCCGGCCGCCAGATGGCGACGATGGATTCGCGCCGCCAACAACCGCACCGGACGCGACGAGCCTTGACGGATGAAGGGAAGGTGGATCGATGGGCCACGGGCACTCGTGTTTCCATGGTCGCAATTGAGGGCCGTTCGACGAAAAATTGGCATTCGCTGTTCCGTCGATTCGGTGCCTGACGGCAGCAAAGCGCCTTCCGGCACGGTCCACAAACCCGCTTGCGAAAGCAGCGACGAACCCGAAGGTCAAGTCGTCGATTCGGCAAGCAACGCAAAGTGGATGTTCGGCCAGATGCCGGCGTTCAGATGCCGCAGCTCAGGGCGCAATACCACGGGCAAACATTGCCCAACAATGCATTCTCCGTACCTTTTCGCCACACCACGGTAGCCCCGCTGAGCGGCAAAAACCTGTCTCCAGTATAAACGAGATTCGCGATGCCGCAGCGCCCCATGCGCGAATCATTCGGCCGGCCGCACGTTCCGCACGCTCGCTACAAACGTTTCAGGCCGCCCCGCAGGTGTCGCTGGTCGTCCGACTACGTCGATCCAATTGCGCCAACGTCACCCACTGCACCGGCCGATGCGTGCATGACTGCCGCGAGCACCGCGGACGCGTACCTCGCAATCGCAAATCGCGCTGCATGCGTCGCTCAAGTTTTGGTCTCTCGGGCCGAGACGATTCAACACCACCGGCACGATGAAATGTGCATGCGAACGTCCTGCTGCCGGGGCAACGGTCGAGATGCTCTTCGTGCAGTATGCGGCAGCTTGGGCGATCTTTGTGCGTGGGCAACCGCCAGATGCTTTTGCGTTCGCGCAACGGGCGACGAAGTTCTTTCATACTTGTGCAGTAGCACAATCGTTTTCGCGAGCGTGCCTTACCCGGCGGCCCCGATCGCTGCGGGTGCCGATTGCGTGCATTCACGTAT
>WGDQ01000724.1 GCA_015493185.1 Planctomycetaceae bacterium | reverse complement strand
GAGCAGCACAGAGCCGCTTATACGTCAGCTCGAACGCGGCGAAGAGCCGTTCGACCCCGATTTGCGGTTGCGGCTGCGATTCGCATATGCGGCCCAAGTGACTGTGTTGGATGCGTGCCTCGATGCTTTCGTAACGGGGCTGGAATCGACACGTGCGTCCGACGAAACGCTGCTGGCATGGTGTGGCACTCGTGGTTGGCCGCTTGGCGAGCACCGGCAGATGGGGCTTGTCGCCGATCGCGACCTTGCCCTGCACAACGAGCTGGTGCAAATGCCACTTGTGATTCGCCTGCCCGACGAGCAGGGAGCGGCGACACGAAGCCAGGCACTTGTGCAACCAGCCGACTTGGGAGCAACGCTGTTCGAATGGTTTGGTGTGCCTTGGCCGTGGCACGAATCGCCGGTCACCGCCGCTAGCCTGCTGCCCATTGCCAGTGGCGATCGCCAGCAGAATCGTTGGTGGGCATGCGTGCACGGCACCTCAGAGCGGTGGGCCTTCCGTACGCCAGCCTGGTATTTATTGCACGGTTCTGAAGACCGATGTGAAACATACTGTCCAACGGACATGCCGCTGCGCGACCAACTGTTTGCCAAACCCGATGATCGCTGGGAAATGAACGAAGTCGCCGACCGCGTGCCAGAAATCGCGAAGGCGATGTCGGAAACCCTCGATGCCTGTCGCGCGGCCGCGGCACGCGGCAGGCTCGACGAGCTGCACCCCGCCGACGAGCAGATTCTCGAAAGCGCAGAATAGCTGCCATCCTTGGTCGCCATTTTGCCTGCTTTGCCTTTGCCGCGTCTTCTTTGCTGGAAGATTCGCGAAATGGCCCCATCTTTCCGCAGCTCGGTTCAAAACCTCGAAGAGGATGCACACCAAGCCGGTGCAAATTCCCGAGCGTCGTGCTCCAGAAGTCCGTCGATAACCAATCTTGAAGCCGTTTATGGCCAAGCAACCGGACAACGGGAGGTCGCATACCGTTGTTGCTTTCGACGATCGTCGACAAGGGGACTAGCACCAAGCGCGTTCGCTGGGTCGGCCGCTGAGAAGGCACGGTTAGACAAGGGCGGTAAGTGGGGTTGTGCAAAATGGCGTCGTGATTTGGAGCAAGTAGGCAGCTTGCTCGCAGTCGGTTGTAGTAACGGGGTAGTGGCGGGCGGCGACCGCTACTATAATCTCGCCTCTTTCTTGGCGGGACATGGGCCAGAAGCCCATGCGATTCTGGAAACGACCGCAACCGTCACGTCGGTCTGGCTGCCTGTACGGCAAAGACACTGTTGGGCACGCTTGCCGACCGCTGCGAGCGGCTGTCGAAGACGGTCGTAGGACGCGGTCGCTTCACCTCGCTTTTGCAATCATCCGTATCGTTTCACTCCCAAGCCAGGGATCGATGGTCGGACACGGAGGTCCGAGTCGGTTGCTCGCTGGGTCGTCTTGCGCGAATCGAAAGCGCTGGACCCGGCGTCTTGCGGTTGCGCTAACCGTATCGGTAGCTGCTGCGCTGGGACGGACCGATTTGCTTGCCGCGCAAACGTCCCCCGCAGACCGCAGCGCAGACGTGCCGGCGGCCCCAGTTCAAACAGCTTCCGGTCCAACCGACCCCGAACCTACCCAGCAACTTGCCCCCAACATCGAACACGGTGCAATCACGCTGGCGGCGACGCCGGATCAGCCAACGCTTTGGGTCCGAATGGCCTGGGGCGGCGGCAAAGCACGACGCTGGCGCGGCACGGTGCGGCTCAGCCAAGGGCACCTCGACAGGCCGCGGCTGCTTGGAATCGAAGCGGATGAGCCCGGCTCGATTTGGGAAAATGACGGGCAGGTGCACATCGCCCAACCGACGCCGCGCACTTACGACGGTTTCGATGTGGCCGTTCGAGCGGCCGTCGAGCAGCGTTTGATCGTTGAGCTGATCGCCACCGACGACCCGGATAGAACGCCCAAGCGTTTCGAAGTGCCGCTGGCCAATCTGCTCAATGGCCAGTTCACCGAATCGCTCGATGCCGACGGCAATCGGTTGTTTGTGCGCCGCACACCCGGCGACGCACTGCGAGTCGAGCTGCAAAAAGAGCACCTGGTCTTCTCGCCCCACGAACGTTTCCGCGTCAAAGTGCAACCCCAACTATTGGGTGTGCCACCGGGAACAGTTGTCTCGCTGTCGTTCGTGCTGCGACAGGCCCGTGGTGGTAGCGTGCTCTGGTCGCATGAAGAACAGCAGGCGGCCGTCGACCAATACGCCACGCTCGCACCGGTACCGCTCGAGGTGCCCTTGCCTGCGCAGGAAGGTGTATACGATCTGGAGATCGTTGCATCGTCGCGTCGTGGTCCGATGAGCCTGGGCCTAAAACACACGCTGGCCCAGCGGAGCGTGCAGCTCGTGGTTGTCGCGCCCAGTGCTGACACGTCGCGACCAGACACCTCCGATCAGGCTCGGCAGATCGTGGAAATCGATCCGGTCAACCCAACCTGGTGGCGGCGATTCGATCTGGCCCGTTGGTTGCCCGGCGCGAGGCGAGGCCCCGTTACCAACGGGAAGACGCAAACAATCGACCACACATTGGGGCAATTCGTTCGGCTCAGCACCGGTGGAGACACCACGGCGAAGCCGGCTTGGCAGGCCTATCCTCTCCCGATCACTGAGCCGGGCAAACCGCACGTGCTAGAGCTGGAATATCCTAGCGACGTGCCGCAGACGATGGGCATCAGCATCGTCGAGCCCAACGCGGCCGGAGCCGTAACGCCGATCGCTGTCGACTCCGGCGTTTACGTTGATCGGGAGGCAGCCGAGCAACCCCTCCAATTGGCCAAACATCGGCTTGTGTTCTGGCCTCAAACCCGATCGCCCGTCGTGCTGATTACCAATCGTCAGCGAGAGGGCGCTGCCGTCTATGGACGACTTCGCGTGTTGCAATACCAGCGTGGGCTGCCAGCAATGGCATCGCCAACACCGCACGCGACACGACGCATCATGGCCTATATGGCCCGACCGCTATTTACCAAGAACTTTTCAGCCAGCGAAACGCTCGATCCCTCGACGCAACGAAGTTTTGAAGATTGGGTCACTTTTTATGAAGGGGCCTCTCGGCTGATCGAGTATCTGAAATTCGCGGGCTACAACGGGCTGATGCTTACCGTCTACGCCGATGGCAGCTCGCTTTATCCGAGCCGTGTTGCCAGGCCCACCCCGCGATTCGACCGAGGGGTGTTTTTCAGCTCAGGCCAGGATCCGGTACGCAAGGATGTTGTTGAACTGTTGATGCGGCTTTGCGACCGCGAAGGTATCGAGTTCGTTGCCGCCCTCGAGTTCAGTGGTACGCTACCTACGCTCGAGGCAGCAAAACGCCGAATCGCAGGCACTTTGCTCAACACACGTACCGGGGCAACTTCTACAACAGCCGATGCCGCTTTCGGCGCAAACTCGATCGACTGGGTCGACACGCGGGGGCGCCCGCGCCTCGAGGTACTGCGGTCTGCTGGCCAGCCTTTGGCCGCCTCGTACAACATATTGCGAGAAGACGTGCAAGCGGCCATGGCCGAGGTGGTGCGTGAGTTTGCCGAGCGCTATGGAAAACATCGCTCGTTCGGCGGCATCGCAATCCAAATGGCGGCTCACGGATTCGCGCATTTCCCACCCGCCGACTGGCTGGCCGATGCCGCAACACTAGAACGGTTTTGTGACGATGCGGGAATCAAGTTGCCCGCTGCCGTCGAAACGATGGACGGCGATACTTGGACCCAGCTTTTCGCCACAGACTCCGTCCACCAGAAATGGCTCGATTGGCGAGCTGGCAGATTGGCCCAATGGCACGAGCGGCTGCGCGAGATCGTGGTGCAACGCCGGAAAGATGCGTCGCTGTATCTGGCGTGCGCCGACCTGTTTTCCGACCCCACTGTACAACGAATGTTGCAGCCTGAGCTGCCACGATCAACAACACTCACATCGGCGTTGCGACGGCTCGGCATCGACGTGGCGCGTTATGCGCAACAGCCTGACATCGTGCTGTTGCGACCTTATCGCGTGCAACCCACCAACGAACTGCCGCGACGTGCCGTGGCGTTGGCGCTCAACCATAATGGAGAGCTTGACGAGGCAATTCGTCAGGCAGCCACGCCGGCAAGCCAGTTTTTCGAGGTTCCTGACGCCTCACCTCTGCCTTCGTTCGACGCGGTAAGCCCTTTTTCTCGATCAAGCATCTGGATGCTCAGCCAGTTCACGCCGTCGGGCCCGACGAATCGGCGCCGTTTGGCGCGCAGCATGGCGGCCATCGACCCCCATTTGGTAGTCGATGGAGGATGGCTGCTGATGATGGGACAAGAAGAGGCCAATCGCGAGGCCCTGAAGTGTTTCCGCCAGTTGCCCGCCAGGCGATTCCAAACCATCGAAGCGTCGACCGACCCGGTCGTGATCCGAACATACAGCAATGAAAATAACGGAACTTACATCTATTTGGTGAACGATTCTCCATGGCCCGTTACGGTGGAACTGGAAACCTCAGTTTCTGCTGAACAAGCGTTCGATATCTTCGGACGGCGCGACGCATGGAGCACGACCAACGTGAACGATCGGCCTGTGTGGCACGTGCGGATGGAACCATATGGATTCACCGCAGGCGTGTTTTCCGAACCGGGCGTGCGTGTCGT
>WGDQ01000723.1 GCA_015493185.1 Planctomycetaceae bacterium | reverse complement strand
CCACGATTGCAAAGCCTTGGTGAAAAACCGCGATCGGAAAACGCGGTCCGGAACAAGGGGCATGTCTTGTCTGCCCGATAGACCAAGCCGACCGGAATCCGACCACGTCTAGAAGGGCATGCGATTTTCGGCCTCGCAGTAAAGCACTTTGCGAAGAGCCGCATTGAAAGGCCAACCCCACGCGCAAAGACACCCCAACCGCATATGTGAAAGGCGGTCGCCAACGGCCGGCAGCGCCGCTCCCGAATCGAGGGCGCCACGGTGTGCGGTAAACCTTGCAGCGTCCCGCATCGCAACGAACACATCTCGCAAATTACCCGAACTTTCCATCTTGCAACTTGTAGCCCCCGGGTTTTCACGATGAACAGTTCCGCGGATCGATCGTTTCGCGTCTTGATCATTGGCGGTGGATCGATCGGCCAACGGCATGCGCGGTGTTTCTTGAAGACCGGGCGAGCCCGCGTGTCGGTTTGCGACACGCGTACGGCAGTATTGAACGAACTAAGCAGCCAATACCCACTGGCAGCAACATTCAGCGACCTCGAAAGCGCGTTGGAAGTGCCTCACGATGTAGCGGTCGTGGCCACACCAGCGCCGCTTCATATTCCCATGGCTCGGCGTTTGATCGAGGCCGGCTGTCATGTGTTGATCGAAAAGCCGTTGAGCACATCGCAAGAAGGAATCGACCAACTGAAGTCGGAAGCACAGCAGCACGCACGCGTCGTCGGTGTGGCTTACGTCATGCGTCATAACCCCGGCATCGTGGCCCTTCGCGAACAGGTGCGCCGCGGATCGCACGGCCCACCGCTCCAGGTCGTTTATCATGGCGGTCAGGACTTCCCTTTTTTCCGTCCTGCATACCGTGAGATTTACTATCGCGACCGCGCCACGGGTGGCGGCGCAATTCAGGACGCACTGACGCATATCGTCAACGCCGTCGAGTGGATCGTTGGTCCGGTTCGGGCCGTGGCAGCCGACGCCGCGCATCTGGCACTCGAAGGCGTCGATGTGGAAGATACCGTGCATGTGATGGCCCGGCATGGCGATTTGCTGGCAAGCTACGCGCTGAACCAACACCAACCACCCAACGAGAGTGTGCTGCAAATCAACTGCCGCGACGCCTCGCTCCGGGCCGAATTGCACGCCAACTGCTGGAAACGAATGAAGCGGGGCGAAACACAGTGGCAAACGTTCCACTACGAGTTTGCCGACCGCGACGTGGGCTTCGTGGCCCAAGCCAACGCCTTTCTGGATAGCGTCGCCACTGGACAGAACGTTGCCTGCTCTGTTGAAGAGGCTGAGCAAACTTTGCGATGCTGTCTGGCCATCTTGAAAGCTGCGGACCACCGATGCTGGGTTTCACTAACGGAGGGACAGGCCGAAACGGAGGGTTGATTGAATCCACCGACAGCACCACCGACCGGCGCATCATCCATTGGCAAACAACATCGGCTTCCCATTCGCAGCCCAACTTCGACGGTGGCACCAACAATAAACCTAAAGAACGCCACTTTACGGCACATCTAAACGCACCAACGAGCCATCAGGTTCGGCTGGGCCGCTCGCGCCACTTTACACCTTGGGTACATACCTCGGGCGGCCGTCCACACGTCGAGCCTCCAGGTACCGATGGAACAGCCTCCGGGCGCAAGCTGTTACCTTGGACAAAACCGACAACAATGCGAGCGACCGAAAAAACGTGAAGGGAAAGTCGACTGATGAACATCTTAGACCGCTTCTCTCTCAAAGGTCGGGTAGCTCTGGTCACTGCCGGCGCCGGCCCCTTGTTCGGATCGAGCATCAGTCAGGCCTTGGCCGAGGCCGGCGCCACGCTTGTTACCGCTTCGCGATCGCTCGAACGCAACGAACAGTTTGCTGAGCAACTTCGCGCGCAAGGCTACGATGCCCACGGCGCGGCGTTCGACCTGTCCGACCCGCGATCGATTGAGCAGTTGCGCGACACGATCCTACAGCGTTTTGGCCGGATCGACGTGTTGGTCAACAGCGCTTTGGGGCGCGACGGTCATCGCGGCAATTTCGACGAACAGTCGATCGAAGAATGGACTGCCGCCGCCCATAGCGACATGGTTGGCCTGCTGGCCGTGTGCCACGCGTTCGTGCGGCCTATGGTCGAGGCAGGACGAGGCTCGATCATCAACATCTCCAGCATTTACGGTGTCGTGGCCAACGATCCACGGCTCTACGAAAACACGGACATGAAGCAACCGCCAACCTACAACTTTGTGAAGGCGGGCATGATCAACTTCACACGCTACCTGGCGGCCTACTATGGCCGGCACGGCGTGCGGGCCAACTGCATCAGTCCGGGCGGCTACTTCAACCACCAACCGCAGCCGTTTGTCGACGCCTACAACGGACGGGTACCGCTAGGACGCATGATGCACAACGACGACATTCAAGGGGCCGTCGTCTTTCTCGCATCCGATGCGTCGGCTTACGTCAACGGTCACAACCTGTTGGTCGACGGCGGTTGGACGGCAATCTGAAAAGGTGTCTTCAAAATCCAATTCCGGCTTCGATCGCGAGCAAGCCGACCGTCGCGTCGTCGATCCGCATCGACCAGTTCAAGCAGGATTCGCCTGCTTCGCCCTGGTTGATGTGAATCGCCTGCTCACAATCTCAGCCTGAAAGCGATTTTTGAAGGCACCTTCTTATCGTGCCTGATCGGGCACACGATAAAGAATCACACGGGGGTCGGTGGTGCCGATTGCCAGCTCAGCTCCATCGGGCGCATAGGCCATGGCATACGCGGCGCGGACGGGCAGCTTG
>WGDQ01000722.1 GCA_015493185.1 Planctomycetaceae bacterium | reverse complement strand
ATCGAGGATGTTCAAACATGATTACGCGGTTCCGTGCTGCTCTGTTGCTCGTCAGTATTTTCACCGTACAGTGGGCGTCGGCCAACGAGCCCAACCGACCTGTCGTTCCGGGGGTGTTTCGCTTGCACGCGCGCCTGCGTGTAGAACAGCCCTCGGGCAGCGGAGAGTTTCAACTGGTGGAACGCACGCTCGATTGGCAAGTGAGCGAAACGGCAATCATCGTTTGCGATATGTGGGACGATCACTACTGCCGCATGGCGGCCCAACGTGTGGGGGCCATGGTGCCGCGCATGAACCAGGTGCTGACAGCCGCTCGAAGTCATGGGGCCGTCGTCATTCATGCGCCAAGCGGCACGATGGATTTCTATAAAGACACACCGTTTCGCCGACGCATTCTGGAGGCTCCCGCTGTCAAACCGCCTGTGCCGATTGCCAGCTGGTGTCATCTCGACCCAAAGCACGAGGCACCCCTGCCCATTGACACGTCACGCAGTGCGTGCGACGACCCCACGCCTCGCGAAGCGAAGCGATACTATACTCGGCAGCATCCGGGCATCGATATTGCCGGCTACGATGCGATCAGCGATAGCGGCGTGGAGATCTACAATTTCTGCCGACACTTGGGCATCAAGAACATTGCCATCATGGGTGTTCACACCAATATGTGCGTGCTCGGACGGCCGTTTGGTATCCGGCAGCAGGTGCGTTTGGGCATGAACGTCGTTCTGGTGCGCGATCTGACGGATACGATGTACGATCCTCGCGAGCCACCTTACGTCAGCCATGCCCGCGGCACTGAGCTGGTCATCGAGCATATTGAAAAATACTGGTGCCCTTCGATTCACAGCCGCGATTTGACCTGCGTACTCGAAGGATCGGCAGATCCGCAGAACAAGCTTGCCACAGCCGCGACCGACTGAGTCGCACGCGGACGTATAACGCACGGAACGCGTACGTGAAGCAAAGCGAGCGAGCGCCAGGTGAAGTGCCTTGGCCCCGCACATCGACCGGCCGCCGTGCCGGACTTAGGACCAACTCGCCACTGCGGCGGTGCGCGGTTTCGTCGCGTGCCGGACCATTCGGCCGATGCGTTGCGATCGTGAGTCGTGGCTAAAGCATAAAGCCCGAGCAAACGTTCCGGACCGAGGAAAGCCAGCCCACGTGCAACACGACGCCCCCGGCAATCGGGTGGATCTTAGGGCGAACGGTCAGAACCTCGAATTCTTGCGGAAAAACCGCTTGTCTCTGCTGTTCAGACGCGTTTTGTCCGCTGGATCTTAATGGCACGCGGCGCTCGTGTGGCCGCCCAGGCCGATGGCGCAAAAAAAGAGCGCGACCGACACGTCTCATCGGACATGTCGGCCGCGCTATCTCGCCGCGTCCTGAAGGGCTGGGAGCTTCATAAGAAGCCCTTAGCTTTTGATTTCAATCCGCTTGGGCTTCGCCGATTCGGCCTTGGGAACGGTGACCTTCAACACTCCGTCGACGTATTCAGCTTGCACTTTGCTCTCATCGACGGCGGTGGGAAGCGGGATCACGCGACGAAACTCGCCACGTTGCCGTTCCACCCGGTGATAGGTCTTTCCCTCTTCCTCGTGGGCCTCCTCTTTCACGCCCGAGATCCACAGCGACCCTTCGCGGATCTCGACCGTGAAGTCTTCCGGCTTCATGCCAGGCAGATCGATCATCACTTCGTATGCATCTTCAGTTTCGGCCACATCGGTACGCGGCAAGAATCGGCCTCGCTCCTCGGTGAGCCACCCCTCGAAGCCGAAGCGGTCGAACAAATCTTCCATTTCGCGCTCCAGCCGTTCCAGTGGGCGAGGCAGCTCCCGAGAAGTCCACGGAATCAGTGAACGGACCATGATGCACCTCCATGAAACTCAACTCGAGAGCTTCCGCTTCCTATCTCCCTCTTACCAACGGCCGCCAGCCGGAGGAAGCGGTTGCCGGCCGTGCGGCCACCTCTTTTCTGCCTCCACTTTTTCTACGCTTGGCTGGACAGTTTGGTTTTTGAGAGCAGGAAAAAATTTTGCAGCAACACAGCCCAACTGAGCTTACAAACCGGGGCTACAATCTGGCGCTTCGAGTACGCCGCCGTTGGCCCATTTGTCCATTGCTGCCGGCCGAAGTCCCCATCCTGTCGCCAAGCCAACGCACCGCCGCCGCACCGCCGATAAGTCCGGCTTCTTGCCCGTTTCTGCCCTGTTGCCCTGCTGGCACCATCTCTTGCCGCCTCAGAATGATGCGTGAGGGGCAGCCGACGAACAAACCGGCAGATTGGCCCCGGGATGCGTGTCCGCGGCATCCGGTAGGGCCGTTGGTCGATACGATCGCCGATGGCAAGCGAAGTGAGCGGTCTGCTAGCTCGCGAAGCAGCGGTCCATACGTTGGGCGATTTCTGCCAACCGATCTCGGCCACCGCCTCCCACTTCCGCAGTGGCCCAGCCTTGATATCCGATGTCGCGCAGGGCCTGCATCACAGCGGGCCAGTTCACGT